>CAVKWQ010000016.1:0-27151 GCA_963660385.1 Muribaculaceae bacterium | reverse complement strand
GCCTTTTATACGCGTTTTTATACAGCGGATACATCCGGGTACGACCACCGCAATTTATCAAAATTTTAACAAAAAAAAAAACGAAACAACCCCTTTACAGTAAACAGACAAAAGGCAACGACAAAAACCAAATTTTTTGCCGTCATACTGAATTGCCGCCCCTTTTCATTTCGCTTTCTTTATGATAGTATTTAATAGGAAGTTTCTCTCCCCGCGCGGGAGAGCGTTCTATTTTGTATTTAAAGAGGAATTAAAATGACCGAAAGAACACCTATCATTGCCGGAAACTGGAAGATGCACAATACGCTCGCGGAATCTACCGCCCTTATTACTGCTCTTACCAAAGCCGGGAATAAAAACCACGTTGAAATTATCGTTGCGCCGTCTTACACGTCGCTCGCCAAAGTGGCGGAACTCGCCAAAGGGTCCGAAATTCAAGTAGCCGCCCAAGACGTACATTGGGAAGATAAAGGCGCCTTTACGAGCGCTGTTTCCCCCGTACAAGCCAAAGACGCCGGCGCTACCCATACCTTAATCGGCCACAGCGAACGCAGAAGCGTTTTCGGCGATACCGATGAAATTTTGAACAAAAAAGTAGCCGCCGCCTTGCGCCACGGCTTGACCGTTATCTTCTGCGTGGGTGAAACCTTGGAACAGCGCGAAGCCGGCAAAACCCTTTCCGTCATTGAAGAACAACTCAAAAACGGCTTGAAAGGCTTTACCGAAGAACAATTAAAAGGCCTTATCATCGCCTATGAACCCGTTTGGGCTATCGGCACGGGCAAAACCGCCACGCCGGACCAAGCGCAAGAAGTACACGCCGCTATCCGCGCGTATTTGGGCAAAGCCTATTCCGCCGCGTTTGCCGGTGCTACCCGCATTTTGTACGGCGGCAGCGTAAAAGATACCAATGTGGACGAAATTATGGCCAAACAAGATGTGGACGGCGCCTTGGTAGGCGGCCAGTCTTTGGTCGCGGAAAAATTCGCCCGCATTATCAACTACAATAAATAATATTTAAAAGGGGTTTCGTATGAACTTGGCTAAACTGATTGATCACACTATTTTAAAACCGATTGCCGGAAAAGAGGATATTCTCCGTGTTTGCGACGAAGCGCGCAAATATGGCTTTTGCAGCGTCTGCATTAACCCGTTCTGGGTGTCTTACGCCAAAGAACTCTTAGCCGGGTCGGACGTAAAAGTGTGCACCGTTATCGGCTTTCCGTTGGGGGCCAATACCACAGCCGTCAAGACATACGAAACCCAAGACGCTATCAAAAACGGCGCTGACGAAATTGATATGGTTATCAACATTGGCGCTTTGAAGGACAAAGATTACGATACCGTTTTGCAAGACATCCAATCCGTCCGCGAAGCCTGCAAGGGCCACATTTTAAAGGTAATTATTGAAACCTCTCAACTGACGGACACCGAAAAAGTAAAAGCGTGCGAAATTTCCGCCCAAGCCGGGGCTGACTTCGTCAAAACCTCCACGGGTTTTACGGGTGGCGGCGCTACGGCGGCGGATGTCGCTTTGATGAAGAAATCTATTCCCGCCCATATGCAGGTAAAAGCCTCCGGCGGGGTACGCACGCGCGAAGATTTTGACGCTATGGTCGCCGCCGGGGCTACCCGCATTGGCGCCAGCAGCGGCGTAAAAATTGTAGAGGGCAAATGATTACCAACTGGGATATTCTTTCCCGTACCGACCCAGCCACGCAAAGCCTCCGCTACACTTTGGTAACGGACGGAACAGACCGTGATGCGCAGTTGCTCGCCAAAAAATTGGCGGGTTATGCTTCTGCACCTACCACGGCCCTGCCGCCGTTTACTTTTTCCTTTGAACTGCCTACGGATTTGGATGAGGACACCTTGTCCAAAATCCGTACAGCGACTGAGGAAGGCGTGGCCCAAATTAACAAGGTAAACCAATTCGCGCCGGACGGTGCGTTAGGCGACCCTCTTTTTAACGGGAAAGCGGACTTGGCCGGGTCCGTAGGGCAAGTGGCTTCGGAGGACAGTTTCTTTAAGCCAAATCCGCCCGCCGCGCCGCTTCCGCCGCAGGCCGAACCTATTGAGGCGCAACCTGTAAAGGAAGAAAAAACCGCCGAGGAGCAGGCCCCGCTGACCATTAACGACAAAGATATGCTCATTAAGGATATGGAAGGCACAATGCTGGACAATATGCCCTTAGAGGATATCTTTTCGGCAGAAACCAAGTACGATATGTTCTTGGACTTGGAAAACCAAAAACTGGTAAAAAACAACCAGCAGCAACGCGAACAAAAAATAAATGTGCTGGCCGACGGAAAAGACAGTTTGGAAGAGTCCTTTAACGTCTTTGAACAGAAGATAAAGGACCAAACCTGCATTATTGATTTAGACGATTTAAACAAAGTTACCGGGCAAATTTCCCAAAAGGATACAGGGTTTGTAAAACACGCCAACACCGTGCCGCCTATTCCGGCGGTGGAAGCCAAAACGGTGGCCGCGCCCGAGGTTCAGGCGGACATAGATATACCGCTTCACGCGGCGGTTCGCCCGGCATCAGAACAGCAAGAAACCTTAGAAGCCACGGCTGACGAACTGCCCTTGCCGGAAATTACCGCAAAACCCGTATCTGCTGCGGAAGTTTCCGCAGAGCCTGTTCAGGCAGAGCCCGTACAAGAAGCAGTAAAAGAGGATACCGTGCAAGACCCCTTTGATTTATTAGACAAACCCGCAGACCAAGCGTCTGTGGCGGACCCCTTTGAAAATATAGAAAAATCCACCGTCCGCCCGGAGGACGACGAGCCCCTCAATTTAGGGCCCGCGCCCGAGGAAGCCTCGGTGGAACTGACGGAACCGATACACGGGCAAATTCCCGAAGAGGAACATTTGCTTAACACCGTGCCGCACGCGCCCGTGATTGAGCAGGCAGAGCCGCAGGAAAGCGGCGATTTGCCGGAAATTACTATCCGCGGACAAAAAATTGACTCGTTGGACAAAACCTTTCACTTGGAAACGACTATTAACACCGAATTAATGCACAACCAGTACGAAAAGTCGTTTCACCAAACCGTGCCGCCCGCTGCGCCCAAAGTGCACCCGGCGGCTCCCGTCCAACCGCAGGCCCCGCGCCCGGCTCAGCCCGTCGCGCCGGCCGTTCAAAAACCTTTTGTTCCGGTAAAACCGGGGGAATCTATTATGGAAGAAAACAACGCAGAAAAAACCACTTTTCGCATTAGACGCAAATTAACAACCGAGCCGTCGGCTCCCGCTCCGGCGCATACGCCCGTGCCGCCGCAGCCGCAGGCTCCCGTTGCCCCGGTACACGCCGCTCCGGCGGTGCCGCCCGTCCAGCAACCGCAACGGCCCCAGCCTGTCCAACAGCCCAAACCGGCTATGCCGGCCCCGGCGGAAGGCAAAACGATTTTAGAAAAGACGAAAACCATTGACCACTCTATTGAAATTCCGCTCTCGGAAATCAAAAAGCACAACTGGCCCCTGGAAGTACCGTTAGTGCCCACTTACACGCTTGAAAATATGGTAATGTCCGTCAACCGCTTTGCGCACGCGACGGCTATTTCCGTCATTGAAAACCCGGGCAAACTGTACAACCCCTTGGTGTTGCACGGAGCCACCGGGACGGGTAAAACGCACTTTTTAAACGCAATGGCGTATGCGTTTTCCAAAAAGTTCGGCCAGGAAAATATCTTTTTGACGAACGGCGTGCGCCTTTCGCGCGGGATTCAGCGCTATGTAATGGAAGGCAACATTGAAAAATTTGATAAGTTTATGGACAGCGTAAAGGTACTCCTTATTGACGATATCCACCTGCTGGCCATTAACGAACAAAACCGCGTGCATATTTCCAATTTGCTTAATAAATTCCTGCGCGAGCAGAAGCAGATTGTTATCACGTCCAAATATCCGCCGGAAAGTTTGGAAAAACTGGAAGAATTAATCCGCTTCCGTTTGGACTCCGGCTGGATTTCGGAATTAAAGCCCGCGGGCGGTTCTGCGCATTTAAAAATCGTCAAAAAAATGCTTACCGAAAACGGCGTGGATTTAAACGATACCCAAGTAACCGAATTTTTCGACGGCGCGCATATGACGCTGGGCACCGTTACCCGCAGTATCCGCCGCTTAAAAGTGTTGGAAAACCTGATTTTCCCCAACCTGCCGGAATCGGAACGCTCCCAGGCGGCCATTTTTGAAAAATTGTTGGCCACCAACGGCGAAGACGCCACCAGCGAAATCTTAACCCGCGACCCGGAAAGCATTACCACCCTTTCTACGGTGGGCAACGGCGAGTGGGGCCGCATTGGCTTCTTCTACCCGCAGAACAGTTCCCATTTGATGAACTGGATGGTGTTCTGCCTGGAACAGCGCGCCAAGGAACTGGGCATTTCGGGCGGATTTGATATTGCCGTACGTTCCTCTTACGCCACGGAAAACATCATTTCCTCCGCCTTTAAAATCGCCAACCTGTGCGACAATAAAAAGTTAAAAGGCGCCGTTATTTTGGGCCCGTCGCTCCAAGTGTGCGACCCGTCCGTGCGCGAGAATTTCTACGATATTCTTACGCATATGTTGGAAATTATGCTCATCCGCTGCGGGATTATCAATTACGAAGATACCAAAGCCCCCAGCACCTATGTAAAGGTAATTTCCGAATTGTTGAGGTAACTTATGAAGAAACTTTTAGCGCTTTGCACCGCCGTGCTTTTTGCGTGCGCCTGTGCGGGCACAATGAAATCCGCCGTCAAGGACGGCGCGATTGCCCCGTCCTTTAACGACACCCTGCTAGATAACAACTATCTGTGGGTACGCGGATTTGGGGCCGCCAATCCCAACCACACGAGCGATTCCCAGCGGCGCATTATGAGCCGCGAAGCCGCCATTGCCCACGCTTACCAGCGGGCCACGGAAGTATTGTACGGCGCCAATTTGGAATCCAATGTGCAGGTAGTGGACGCCGTATCCGTAGGCAGCACGATTGACTCGTCCGCCGAGGGCGTTATCCGCCAAATGGAACTCATCTCCACCGAATATATGGAGGACGGCGGTTGCGCCGTCATTATGCGCTTGGACAGAGCGCGCCTGAAAGCGGCGGGTTTGGACCCGGAGGGTAAAAAATAATGAAGAAACTTTTATTTCTGCTGTTAGCCTGCACTTTTGTCGTATCGGCGTGCGGTTCACTTCGTATCGGGCCGAAAGGCGAAGGCGAATATGTGGAAGCCGAATCCTTGGTCCCTTATAACGAAAATAATTTAAGACAAATGAAGAAGGACGGCATTTTAGCCGCCCAAAAATCCGCCGTAGAAAAGGTGGCGGGCGTATTTATTTCGTCGGCTACCACCGTGGACCAAGCGCAATTAGTGGAGGATAAAATCGTCTCCAAAACGGCCGGCTTCATCCGCCGCAGCCACGTTACCAAATCTTACCGCAAGGGCGATGAATATTACACCAAAATCAAAGCAATGGTGCTGGTAAAGGATATCGGCGATATTATCAAACAGTCCGAAGCCGACGCTTTTGCCAAAAAGACCAACATTTTGGTTACGTCCCGCGAAATGGTAGGAGAGGACATATCCCTCAAACAGGACTGCAAACAGGCCATTTACCGCGCTTTAAAGAGCCAGCCCTTCGCCTTAATCAACGGCGACAATTTGAGCCAAAACAATATTGAAAACCCCAACTCGGTCATTGACAAAGCCCGCACCGAAGGCGCGCGTTTTGTGATTGTAGCGGATGTGGAAACCAACCCCATTGCCGCCTTGCCCGGGGCCGCTTCGCCCTTTAAATCCTACCGCGCCCGCGCGGCCATTAAAACCTTTGCCACCAACAACTATGCCGTAGTGGCCGAAGGTGCCGACCAATTAAGCGGCTTGGACCCGCTGGCCGACATTGCGGCGCAAAAGTCTATTTCCGCCGCGTGCGAAGCCGCCGCCAAACGCCTCGTGGAGCCTATTAATTCGGCTATCAATTCCGCCAAGGTGTTTAATTTAACCGTCAAAGATGTAGGCAACATTGAACGTTTGAAACAGGTACAGGATATTTTAAAGGACCTGCGCGAAATTGAGGACTACAACTTGGTGCGCTACGCCAATTCCGCGGCGCAGTTTGAAGTTTCGGCTAATATTGGCACGCCGGAAGAATTAACCGCCAAAATTATCCGCAAATATAACATTAATTTTACGGTGGTTACCATTACGCCTAACGCCATCGTGTTGAGTTTTAACTGATTATGCTGGCCAATGTATGCACCGGAGCCATTAAGGGGATAGAAGGCTTTGCGGTATCCGTGGAAGTGGATATCGCGCCCGGTATGCCTACCTTGGCCGTAGTCGGTCTGCCCGATGCCGAGGTGCGCGAAAGCAAGGAGCGCGTGGTAGCCGCCGTGCGCAACAGCGGGTTTGATTTCCCCACCAAGCGCATTACCGTTAATTTAAGCCCCGCAGAACTGCGCAAAAGCGGCACGCAGTTTGATTTACCCATCGCCTTGGGCATATTGGCCGCCAGCGAGCAACTTTCGCCCGAAGCCGCCGCCAAAATAAAAGATTTACTCGTTCTGGGCGAACTGGCCTTGGACGGTTCTCTCCGCCCGTGCGCGGGCGTACTGCCGATGCTCATTTCCTGCAAGAAACTGGGCAAAACCGCTGTTATTCCCCCGCAAAATGTATTGGAAGGGCAAGTGTCCGGCGCGCCGTTTATCACGCCGCATACGCTAAAAGACTTGGCCGAATACTTGGAAGGGAAACTGACCTTACAGGACGTAAAACTGGCCTATGTGCCCCAAGAGGAAGAAGCCCCCGTACAAGAATTGGATTTTAGCGAAGTAAAGGGCCAAGCCCTCGCCAAGCGCGCCTTGGAAATTGCCGCCGCGGGCGGGCATAACGTACTGATGATTGGTCTGCCGGGTACGGGCAAAAGTATGCTGGCCAAACGCTTCCCGGGCATTTTGCCGCCGCTCACGCAGGAAGAATCGTTAGAAATTACCAAAATTTACTCTATTTGCAACTTAATGGGCAAGAGCCGCCTGTTGACCCGCCGCCCGTTCCGGGACCCGCACCACACCATTTCGGATGTGGCCCTTATCGGCGGGGGCTCCACGCCACGCCCGGGCGAAGTGTCCTTGGCGCACAACGGCGTGCTGTTTTTGGACGAATTTGCGGAATTTTCCCGTTCATCCTTAGAGGTTCTGCGCGAACCCCTGGAAAATGGCCGCGTAACCATTTCCCGCGCCAAAGAAACCGTTTCCTACCCGGCCCGCTTTACGTTAATTGCGGCAATGAACCCCTGCCCCTGTGGGCACTTGGGCGACCCGATAAAGCCCTGCACCTGTTCGCCTATGCAGGTAAACCGCTATAAGTCGCGTATTTCGGGCCCGCTGCTGGACCGTATTGATTTAACCGTAAATTTAAATCCCGTTAAATATTCCGACTGGAATAAAAAGAGCGAGGGCGAAACCTCGGCCCAAATCCGCGAGCGCGTGTTAAAGGCGCGCGAAATCCAGCGCAAACGCTTTGCTAACTCCGCCACCACGGCCAACGCGTTTATGACGCCCAAAGAGATTAAGGACTTTTGCCCACTTCCCGCCGGGGCGGATGCTATCTTGGAAACCGCTATGCGCAAGTTTGGGTTAAGCGCCCGCAGTTTGGATAAAATTTTAAAAACCGCGCGCACTATTGCCGATTTAGACGGAAAGGACAATATTGAAGTCAAACATTTGGTGGAAGTAATGCAATACCGTCCGCTGGACCGCAAAGGAGTAGCCGACATTTAATATGAATCCGTCCGTTTCCGCCGCCGAACGGCTGGCAAGAATCCGCTTAAACGCTTTTTTGTTCTTCCGGGCCGACTGGCTGGAACGGCTGATTGAAATCTTCGGGTCCGCCGAGGAAATTCTGCGCCAAGATGCACAGACCTTATCCAAAGAAGCCAATTTAAACCTCTCTACCGCCAACCACCTGTTGCAGGCCGCCTTTGCGCTGGACCCGCAAGAAGAGTGGGATAAAACCGCCGCCTTGGGCGGGCACATTTATCTGCCGGAAGACGAGGAATACCCGCAATCTTTAAAAAATATCAAGGAAGCCCCGGTCGTTATCTATGTACTGGGTAAACTTCCCCCAGCCACGCAAGCCTGCGTGGGAATGGTGGGCACGCGCAAAATTACCCCTTACGGCCGCCGCGCCGCCGCTAAATTGGCGGGCGATTTGACCGCCTGCGGGGTAACCGTTGTCAGCGGGCTGGCCCGTGGGGTGGACAGCGAGTGCCACGCCGCCGCCGTCCGCCTAAAAAAACCGACGGTAGCCGTTATAGGCACCGGGGTAGGGCGTTGTTATCCGCCCGAAAACCGCGCCTTGGAAAAGGCCATTTTGGAGCACGGCGGGGCTGTCATCAGCGAACTGCCGTTTAACCGGCCGCCAAACGCCTTCCATTTTCCGCGCCGGAACCGCATTATTGCCGCTCTATCCCAGCCCGTTGTGGTGGTAGAGGGCGAAATAAAGTCCGGCGCGCTGATTACCGCCAAACTCGCCCTGGAAATGGGCAAGGATGTTTTAGCCGTCCCCGGCCCCATAGACAGCCCGCAGTCCGGCGGCCCAAATAACCTGATAAAAGACGGGGCGGGGGTTGTAACCTCTGTTGTAGATATACTAGACTATATACCACAGCAACTGCGCTTTGGGTTGGACAGCCGCTTCTTTGAAAAGAAGGACGACACGCCCCAAAAGCCGGAGGAAGAATTGACGCCCCGGCAGCGCGAAGTAATGGCCGCCGTAGGCGGCGGACAGGCCAGTTTGGACCAGATAGCCGAGGCAATTAACGCCGACGTGCCCGAAGCGGCCTCACTTTTATTTGATTTGGAAGTAAAAGGATTTTTGGCCTGCGAAAACGGCCTGTACAGCAAGAGCAAATTTTAACACTTTATAAGGAAGTGAATTATGGCAAGCACCAATGTAAAAGGTAAAAAATTGGTTATTGTGGAGTCTCCCACAAAACAGAAAACCATCAGCAAAATTTTAGGAAACGATTTTATTGTGCGCAGTTCCTTTGGGCACGTGCGCGATTTGCCCTCCAAAGATATCGGTGTAGATATTGAACACGGTTTTAACCCCACTTATGTACCGGTGGAGCGCGCCAAACGGCTGATTGCCGAACTGACTGCCGCGGCTAAAAACGCTAGTGAAATTTACCTTGCTACCGACCCTGACCGCGAGGGCGAAGCCATCGCGTGGCACTTGGTAGAACTGTTAAAACTCCCCAAAGACCGCTATCAGCGTATCTTCTTTCACGAAATTACGCCCTCGGCCATTAAGGAATCCTTTGCGCACGCCCGCAAAATTGACGATAACCTCGTCAACGCCCAGCAGGCGCGCCGTATTTTGGACCGCATTGTAGGGTACAAATTATCCCCCCTCTTGTGGAAGAAGATTACCTCCGGCTTATCCGCGGGGCGCGTGCAGTCCGTAGCCGTACGGTTACTAGCCGAACGGGCCAAGGAAATCGCCGAATTTAAAGAACAGGAATACTGGACGATTGGCGCCCAGTTTGAAAAGCCCAATGCCGCACCGTCCTTTTGGGCGCGCGTAACCAAATGGCAGGGCAAAAATGTGGAGCAAACCACCACTTATAAACTGTTTGCCGAAGATTATAAAGTTAAAACCACCGTTTTTGACAAGCCGGAAAAACTGGCTCCGCTTTCGGACCTGTTAAGAAAGGGCCCCAACGTGGTAGCCAAGGTGGAAAAGAAGGAAGTAAAGCAAAAGCCGAAACCGCCCTTTATTACCAGTTCTATGCAGCAGGATGCGTACAACAAATTGGGCTTCCCTTCCCAAAAAACGATGATGACGGCCCAGCACCTTTACGAAGGTATTGAAATTTCCGGCCAGACCATCGGTCTTATTACCTATATGAGAACGGACTCCTTCAACGTATCCAAACTGTTGCAGGAACAAACCAAAAAGTTCATCGGCGAGAAATACGGCCCGGCCTTTGTGCCCGCCAAACAGCCCGTTTACAAAAGCAAAGTAATGGGCGCGCAGGAAGCCCACGAGGCTATCCACCCCACCGACGTGCGCCGCACGCCGCAAGCGATGAAGCCCTATTTAACCTCCGACCAGTACAAACTGTATGAACTGATTTGGCTTCGCTTTGTGGCCAGCCAAATGGCCGACGCTGTTTTCAATACGGTTTCTATTGATATTGCTTCGGGCGAGGAAAAACAATGTATGCTCCGCGCCACCGGCCGCACGGTTAAATTTCCGGGCTACTTATCCATTTATAAAGACCAGGATGACGACGCATCCAACGACGACACAAACGCCAGCGCTTTACTGCCGGTGCTTGCGGAGGGCGACGAACTGAAACTGTTAGACATCAAAACCAAGGACCACAAAACCACCCCGCCCCCGTGCTACAACGAAGCCAGTTTGATTAAAACGCTTGAAAAGCACGGCATCGGCCGCCCGTCCACTTACGCGCCAACCATTAAAACGATTTTGGACCGCAAATACATTGCGCGCCAACCCAAAACCAGCAAATTGGTGGCCACGGACTTGGGCATTACGGTTACGGACAGTTTAAAGGATTTCTTTAAGGAAATTATGGACCTTTCCTATACCGCAGGCGTAGAGGAACAATTAGATAAAGTGGCCGAAGGCAGCCAAAAGTGGGTCAATTTACTCTCGGACTTTTACGGCAATTTCAAACAGGAACTGGCCGAGGCCGACAAGGGAATGCAACGCCCCGCCGCCAAGGAAACGGACGAAAAATGCCCGGTTTGCGGCAAAATGATGCTCAAAAAGAGAAGCCGCTTCGGCGAGTATCTCGTTTGCAGCGACCCGGAGTGCAAGGGAAAAATCAATTTGACGAGTTCCGGCGAAAAGGTTCAGCCCGAAAAAACCGACGAAGTCTGCGACAAATGCGGTTCGCCAATGGTAATCCGCACCGGCAGAAGAGGCAAATTTTTGGCCTGCTCGGCTTACCCCAAGTGCAAAAACACCTATTCCTTGGACGCAGAAGGGCACAAGGTGGCTTCCACGGGCCCGATTGTTACGGACCGCCTGTGCGAAAAATGCGGCAAGCCGATGGTGTTGCGCACCTCTAAACGCGGAGAGTTTTTGGGCTGCTCCGGTTACCCAAAATGTAAAACGATTGTAACGGTAACGCCCGAGGAAATCGCGCAGATTAAGGCCGCCCACGCGGCTAAAACGGCCCAAACCAAATAACGGGCAAGCAAAATATGGAAGAGTGGATTAACGCGTTTTTAAAACGCTTGGAAAACAAAAATTTTTCGTTCCACACTATCCGTGCATACCACGCGGACTTGCAGGAGTTTTTGGCCTTTTTTAAGGCGCGGAAGCAAAACGATTTAAAATATTTTACTTCCGCCAACATCCGTTCTTTTTTAGCCGCTTTGCAAACGCACGAGGATCCCGCGCGCAATACCATTTTGCGCAAGATTGCTTCCTTGCGCAGTTTTGCGGCATTTTTGCTGGCGGAGGACAAGTTGGAGCGCAACCCGTTCAAACTGCTGCCCGCCCCTAAACGGCAAAAGATTTTGCCCAAATTTTTATCCGTGGCGGAGACGGACCGTCTGTTAGACACCGCCGCCCACAGCAAACACTTTGCCGCGCGGGACAAGGCCCTTTTTGAACTGATGTATTCCAGCGGTCTGCGCCGCAGCGAGGTAACGGGCCTGCGCATAAAGGATGTGGACTTTTTTAATGGGCTAGTAAAAGTGTTTGGTAAAGGGTCCAAGGAGCGTTTGGTGCCTGTAACGGATGAAGCGTTAAACGCCTTAAAAATCTATTTGGCCCAGCGCAAGAACCCGCAGCCGGATGATGCGCTCTTTTTAAACAAAAACGGCAAACCGCTGACGGGGGACGGATTAGCATACATTTTTAAAAATACGGCTATCCGTTCGCACTTGGCGCGCAAGGTTACCCCGCACAGTTTAAGGCACTCGTTTGCCACCCATTTGCTAAATAACGGCTGTGATTTAAGAAGTTTACAAGAGATGTTAGGACACAAAAGTCTGGCGGCTACGCAGGTTTACACCCACGTATCGCTTGAAAAATTAAAAAGCGTGTATAACCACGCTCACCCGGAAAGTAAGGAGAATTTATGATTGGCGTAGGCGTAGATATCGGCGGAACCTTTGTTAAATTATTTGTAATGAACGAACACGGGGAAATCTTCCGCAAAGAAAAAATTGAAACGGATTATTCCAAGGGTTCCAAAGGCTTTATTGCGCAAATTGGCGATTTTATTAACGCTATCCAAAAGGAATTTGCCGACCAGCGCGTAGCCGTGGCCGTGGGCGCGCCGGGTGATGTGGACAATAAAAACGGCGTTCTACGCTATAACCCCAACTTAAAATTTAAAGACGTTACCGACTGGCCAATGGCGGAACAACTGTTTAAACATACGGGTATCCACCCGGTCATCGCTAACGACGCCACCTTGGCCGCTTGGGGCGTATATGAAGCCGATTTAAAACGCCAAGGCACCAACGTCCTCGTAGTTACGCTGGGCACGGGTGTAGGCGGCGGGATGATTATCAATAAAGAACTTTACCAAGGCTCCAACGGTACCGCGGGCGAAATCGGGCACACAAAAATTGCCGATTTAACCACCGGCCCCTTATGCGGGTGCGGAGCGCGCGGGTGTTTGGAAGCGTTTGTCGGCACGATTGGCATTAAACGCCGGGTGTATGACGCTATCGTGGACTATCCCGATTCCATTTTGGCCCAAATGGTTAAAGAAGAGGCGGATTTTAAAATAGAAATCGTCTCCCGCGCCGCCGAAAAAGGCTGCAAGGCCGCTTTAAAGGTGTGGGAAGATACCGGGTATTACTTAGGTGTTGGCCTTTCCAACTTTATGCTCGTGTTAGACGCAGATACCATTGTGCTGACGGGCGGCGTGTCCGGCGCGGCTAAATATTTTATGCCCGCCGTCAAACGCGTATTGGACGCACAGCCGTTCAAAACGCCGTTTAAACGCTTAAAACTGCTTGTTTCGCAAAACCCCAACATCGGCGGAGTAGGGGCGGCAATGTACGCCATTTACCGCGCCCAAAAAGAAAATTTACAATGAAACGCTTTTCTCCTTTGTTCTTGCTGGCTTGTTTGTGTTTCGCCGTGCCCGGGTGGGGCTCGGACAATGTTTTGCCCGCGCCCGACAGCGATGCTTTCGTCTATTTCACGGCTGACAAAGCCACCGTGGAACCCGACAGCAAAAAAGTAAACCTTTCGGGCAACGTAACCGTCATCCAAAAGACCCAAGACGGCAAAAAACGCACCGTAACGGGCGAAAACATTTCGCTGGACCAAGCCAACACGCAAATTACGTCCGTCGGCCCGATGAAGGTGGAAGACGGATTAGGCGGCGTATTGGAAGGAAATAATATTTCCGTCAATTACACCACGAAAGATTTTACCGCGGAAAATATTTCCACCGAATATCCCCCCCTGCGTATTTTATCCGCCAAGGAAATATCCTCGCAAAACGGCAAGCAAACCCTGCGCGGGGCCACCGTAACCTGCTGTGATAAAGCCAACCCGCACTATACGCTTTCCGTCGGCAAGTTGACCGTTTCGCCGCAAAAGCGCGTGTTCGGCGCCAACGCCGTACTGCGCTTGGACGGCTTCCCGGTATTTTATCTGCCCGTATTTTGGCGCTCGCTGGATTCCCAAAAACCGTGGACCACTTATGTAGAATTTACCCAAAGTAACAAAACGGGCTTTGGTATTATGACGTCCACCGTCTTCCAGCCCTTTTTGCAACTGCGCCCTAAACTGAATTTAGACTACTATACCAAATCCTCGTTTGGCTTTGGCGGCGAACTGACCGCCGTACAATCCGATACTCTGCGCGGAAGCGGCGAAGTGTATTACATTAATGACAAAGCCGATAACGACGAAATAGACCTTGCCAGCACGAAACGCTGGGGAGTGCAAGGCGGCTACTGGTGGGAAATGTACGACTCGTCCGACCATTTCAATAACCCCACCGGCGCGCTGTACCAGTTTCAAACGCAGTTCCGTATGGTGTCCGACCCGTATTTTTATGACACCTTCTTCCGCGGCAACCCGTATATTTTTATGCCGGACCAAGAGACCAACTTCTCCTTGGCGCGCCAAACCCGCCGCTCTACGCTGCGCGTAAGTTACCAGCAAAAGGATATTTTTGACTGGAACAAAAAGGAATTTATGGCGGAAAAGCGTGTTCTGCCGGAAATCAAATACGCGCTGCTGCCGTTTAACGACCCCTTGTTAAAGGCCTCGCACCGCTTGGAAATGGATTTTAACAACACGTCCACTTTGCAATACAAAAACGGGATTCCCAACGAGGAAGGCCCCTACCAACGCCAAGCCCACGCCAAGTGGACGACGGAAAAGTCCCTGCGCCTTTCCCGCGGGCTGACGTTTACACCGCAGGTGTTTTACGACCAAACGGTTACGTTTGCCGACAGCCAATATAAGGACGGCAAAGACGCTTGGGTAGGCCGCATTGGCACGGAACTCAATATGCAGACGCATACCTTTTTGGGCTCTACGGATTTCGGCTATCAATTTACCAAACGCCTTTCCACGGGCACGATTACCTCGGATCAGGTTTCGCCCGATAAAGGCATTGAAAAGAACCGCCTGTATTTAACCAACTATTACCGCCCGACCTTTAACACCTATGTCCGCTTTAAAACGGGGTTTGACCTTTCGGACTATACATACAGTTTAAAGGACGGCTTCGGCTACGAGCAAAATTGGAAGCACTTAAAATCCCGTGTGGAGCCGTTCCTGTTGGAGTGGGGCTACAACTCGCCGGACGGCGCGGTAAGTTTCTTTGTGCAGGACCAGTACGACCTGGAAGAAAAGAACGTCAGTTTTATCGCCCAGTCCAACTTTGTTTATAAAAACCAGTTAATCGGTTTGGGACTCAACAACTTTGCCGACTATATTGACCCCGGCTCTAAATACGAAACCAATTCCGACCGCTACACCGTTACAACCACTTGGGGCATCCGCCCCGCCAGCGGCAAATGGTTTGCGGACCTGGGGATAGACGCGGTACTGTTCCGCGGGAGTTTAATAGGCTTTAATAAACTCATCCGCGTTTCGCGCGATTTCCACGACGCGCGCCTGGAATTTACCGTGCGCGACCGCAACCAAAACTTATCGTTTGCGTTCCGCATTAACATTTTGTGCGGGGGCGACAAGCGCGCCCAAGCCCAACTGCCCGAGGACACCTATTGGTATCCGTGGCGCGGACAAGGAGATTTAAGAGATTAAAAAATGGCTAATCCGTTAATATATCACAAACAAGGTTGGATAGAAGTAATCTGCGGGTGTATGTTCTCCGGCAAGACGGAAGAACTCATCCGCCGCGTGCGCATTGCGCTTATCGCCCGGCAAAAGGTGCAGTTGTTCAATTCCAAGATTGACACGCGCTACGGCATTGACAGCATTACCAGCCACAACCAAAACAAGGTGGCGGCCACGTGCGTAAAATCGTCGTCCGAAATTTTGCCGCTGGTGGAAAAGGACACGCAAGTTATCGCCATAGACGAGATTAATTTCTTTGATTTTGGTATTGTAGAAGTATGCAACAAACTGGCCAAGGCCGGCAAACGCGTGATTGTAGCCGGGTTAGATACCGACTACCGCGCCGAACCGTTTGAAGTAACGGCCGCCCTCTTGGCCCAGGCCGAATACGTTACCAAAAACCTGGCGGTTTGCACCAAATGCGGCAACCCGGCCAGTTTTACGCAACGTATCAGCAAAGACAAAAAGCGCATTGTAGTAGGCACAACAGACGCCTATCAGGCCCGTTGCCGCCGCTGCTACAAAAAGCCGCGCAAATAAGCAATTTTGGGCCGTTAAACGCATTTTAAATGTGCACGGCCCACATAAAAGGAGAAAAAATTATGAACGCACCGTATATCGGGTTTTGGAAACGCGCCGTCGCTTTTGTGATTGACGGTATTTTAGTGGCTATTCCGCCGGCCATCATTTGCGTACCGCTGATGATGTGGCAGGGCGTAAAACTCAGCCAAGCCACCGAAGACACCGCCGCCGGAACGCTGGCGGTAATGGTTGCCATTTACATTTTGTGGCAAGTGTTGGGCGCTATTTCGTACTGGCTTTATTTTGCCTTGCTGGAAGGCGGCGCCAAACAGGCTACCTTCGGCAAACGCATTATGGGCATTAAAGTAATCGGCAAAGACGGCGGACGCATCGGCTTTGGCCGTGCGACGGGCCGCACCTTTGCTAAAATTCTGTCCTACGTTACCGTTTACATCGGCTACGTAATGGCCGGGCTTACCAACCGCAAACGTGCCTTGCACGATTATATTGCGGAAACGTATGTCGTCCGCGCGGACTTTCAACCCGGGGACGAACTGCCTGATACGCCGTCCCACCCGTGGTGGTTGGCTATTATCAGCCTGTTCTTAATTTTGGGCTTGGGCGCCTTGTTGCTCGTCGGTGCGCTGGCGCAGGAAAACCCCGCCACCAAGGCTGGGCAAGCCGTTATTATGATGCAGGCTATTGATGAAAATGCCGAAATGGAAGATATGGATATCAATGATATTTGGTACTCCAAGGACGAGGACGGCATTAGAGCCTCTTTTGAAAACGGCGACGATGCCTACACCCTCTTTTTGCCCAAGGGCTCCAAAGAGGTTTGCTGCGAGGAATACCCCAACGCCGATTGCGAGGAAACGGGTCTTTCCGTCTGCAAATAACAAGTATTTATTTAGCACACCGCCCCTGGCATTTTTGCTGGGGGCGGTTTTTTATTGGTCAACAGGGAATTTTAATCAAAACAAGAGCCCGTAAATATACTACGGGATACGACCCTGCGGGGCAGGAACGATATTTACAGGCCCGGTCTCATCTCTGTTAGGTAGGCTAAATTTTTCCTTGTCATTCCCGAGTGCCGTAGTCGGGAATCCGTCCTTGTTAAAAAACCAATACCAACACGCTATACGCCTAAAAATATCCCCATACCCCTCCTCATTTTGTACCCGACTTGCGCATAAAAAATCCCCGGAACCACAAAGCCCCGGGGATTTTTATATATTCCAACTAAATTAAAAACTCCAATGCGGCGTAAAGGAGTCGCCCTTTAAGTCTGCAAGCAGGTGCGGCGCGCTGCCGTCCATATCCATCATATACAACTGGCGTTTGCCGTTGCGCGTGGTAGTGAACGCGATAAAGCGGCCGTCCGGCGACCAAGTGGGGTCCTCGTTGGAGCCCGCATCGGTGGTTAAGCGGCGGATTTGCGTACCCGTTAAATCCACCAAAAAGATATCCATCGGGTGATAGGGCGATTCGCGCCCCGTGAACACAATCCACTCCCCGGTGGGCGACCATTGGGGGCTGTCGGACCAGTTAAAGGTTTTCGTCAGCGGGCGGGTTTCGCCGGTGGCAAGTTCCATTACATAAATCTGCGGGTTACCCGCGCGGTTGGACACAAAGGTAATATACTTGCCGTCGGGCGAATAAGACGGGGAACCGTCCACCGAGGCCTTATTGGTAATGCGGGTTTTGGCGTGCGTTTCCAAGTTATAAATGTAAATGCTCGGGTTGGTGCCGCCGGAACTGGTAAAGGCCAAGGCCTTGCCGTCAGGCGAAACGCCGCCGATAAGCGACAAGCCGCCGCAGATAATCACCGGGGCAATTTTCCCCGCGCGCAAGTCAATCGCAAAGATATCCGGGTTTTTATATTTATAAGTGGTGTAGAAGATTTTGCCGTCCTTAGACCAACGGGGCAAAATGGCGATGCTCTTGTCGTTGGTTAATTTCTGCAAGTTTTCGCCGTCGTAATCCACTACATAAATTTCTTTGTGGCGGGTGGAGTTATTGGAAAAAGCGATTTTGGTATCAGCAATACCGCGTTTGCCCATTAAGGCGGAGACGATCTGGTCCGAAGCGATATGCGCCAGTCTGCGCAGGCTGCTTTCGGTACCCTTGAACGCCTTGGCAAAAACGGACGTGCGGGTAGAAATATCGTAAACGTAAATTTTAATTGTAAAGTACGGGGCCGCATAAGTGATATCGCCCGCCAGCAAATAACTGGCGTGAGCCGCGCCCCATTGGTTTAACTGCTGGCTTAAATGCTGGGAGTTAAAGGCCGGGCCGTCCTCGGTAACGTCAAAATAGCGGGCAAACAGCAAATCCGCACGCATTACATCGTGCACCAGCACGGCGGCGTGCTGGGCCTTTTCGTCTGTATAGCGGAAGGGCGGCATACCGATAGCGGGCAGGCGTTTATCCCCCACCGAGGTAATGCCGATATACACATCCGTCTTGGGCTGGGCCGCCATTACGCGCCCCGCAAAAGTGATAAGAACCCCTGCAATAAGTAAAAGAGAAAACAGTTTTTTCATAATAAAAAGGAACCGCGTGTTACACGCGTTTATTTGATTTTGGCCAACTCGGCTTTGGCTTTTTTAGCCTCGGGCGAAGCCGGGAAATCCTGCACAACGGAGGACAAATAGCGTTTGGCTTCGTCTTTTTTGCCAAGGGGCACAATAGACAGCGCGTATTTCAACCGCGCCGACGGAATTAATTTGCTTTTCGGAAATTTTTGCAGCAAGGTGGCGTAAGCAACCGCCCCGGGCTTGGTTTGCCCCGCGGCAATGTACGCATCGCCCATATACATATAGGCTTGTTCCACATTTTCGCTGTCCGGGTATTTGGAAATGTAGAGTTTAAAGCCCATTGCGGCGGGCTCGTAAGCGCCTTTATCCAAGTGGCTCTTGGCCTCGGCAAACAAATCCGAGGGCAACAAGGCGGCCGGCTGGGCGGCTTGTGCATTTTCCGCTTGGGCCGCGGCGGCGGGAGCCGTGCGGACAGAAACGGACAAATCGTCCAACTTGGCGGACAATTTGTTAATTTGCGCATCTACCTGGGCCAAATTTTCGTTGGAAGCGGACAAATTGCTGTTGAGTTCGTCCATTTTCCCGGCGAGTTCGGCTTGGTTGGATTGCATTTGCACAATCGTGGCGTTAAGTTCTTGCAACTGCAATTTGAGCGTGCTCATATCCCGCTCGCTGGCGATGCAGCCGGACAACAAAAAGCCCGAACCTGCCATAAAAAGTAGTTTAGTAACATTTTTCATTTTGGGTCCGGGCTCCTTATTCAAAACAAGCGATTAGTTGACTTTAAGCAACGTATCGGCTCTGCGGTTTTGCGCCCAGCAGGACTGGGTGGCTTCGTAGCAGACCGGTTTTTCTTCGCCGTAAGATACGGTGGTAATGTTAGCGGCCGGAATACCGAGGCGCACATAATACGCTTTCACTTCGTCGGCGCGTTTTTGGCCGAGGGCGATGTTGTAAGCGATGGTGCCTCTGTCGTCGCAGTTACCTTCTACGGTTACTTGGTAGGAAGCGGCAGACGCGGCGGCTTTGATGGCCTTCACGTTGGCTTCTACAATTTTGCGGGCATCGGAGGACAGGCTGTATTTGTCCAAAGCGAAATGCACCACACCCAAAGAAACTTCCTGGGCGGGAACTTCCGTTACCGTTTCGGTTTCTTCAATTACCATTTCGGTACCGGCACCGGCAGTCAGGTCGGCGTTGGCGTCATCTTTTACGTTCTTTTTGCAGGCAGTCAAGCCAGCGGCCAAGGCCAGAACCAAAACAACTTTGAGTAAGTTTTTCATTTCTTTCTCCTAATAGGTATTTACTTCTACACATAAATGATAGCAACTTTTAACCCCCCGGGTCAAATAGAATTCCCCTCTTACGCGCTGCCTTTATGTGTGTTTTTATGGTAGCGTTTTATGCGCCGTTTGGCACAGGCTGTTTTGGGTTAGTTGGACTGGGAGCCCAGCACCCCAAGATTTATAGTTACAAAAACAAGGAATAGATTCCGGCACGCTCCGCGCGGGCAGCCTTTCCAGGATAACACCACACAAAAAGCCGGCCCCAAAAGAGGCCGGCTTTTTAAACTTTGCAGGGCGGTTACTTACGCGAGCAACTTGCCTAACAACTGGCTGATAATACGCGGGTTGGCTTTGCCTTTGCTGAGTTTCATTACGCCACCCACCAATGCGCCGATAGCGGCCTTGTTGCCTTTTTTATAATCGGCCACGGCCTTGGGGTTGGCCTCAATAGCGGCCTTGGCCCAGGCTTCCAACTGGCCCTCATCGCTCACTTGCACCATACCGCGTTTTTGCACCACGGCGGCAGGGGCTTCGCCCGTCTTCCAAATTTCGTCAAACACTTCGCGGCCCTGTTTGCGGTTGATTTTACCGCTTTCCACCAGTTCCAGCAGTTCCGCCAAGCGGGCAGCCGGAATAGGTGAATCTTGGATTTCCTTCTTTTCGGCGTTTAACACGCCCAACAGGTCGGTTTGAATCCAGTTAGAGGCCGTCTTTAAAGACACTTTTCCGCCCTTTACCACTTCTTCAAAATAGGCGGCAATTTCGCGCGAACTCGTCAGCACGCCCGCATCGTAAGCGGATAAGCCCGCCTTCATAAAGCGCGCTTCCTTGGCACCCGGCAATTCGGGCATATGTGCCTTTACATTTTCCAGCCAGTCGTGTTTTAACACCACGGGCGGCAAATCCGGCTCCGGGAAATAACGGTAATCCAACGCGTCCTCTTTGGAGCGCATCGGCTTGGTAACCAGTTCTTCTTTATCCCACAGGCGGGTTTCCTGCTTTACCTGTCCGCCCGCGTTTAAAATTTCCGTCTGGCGGTTGATTTCGTAGTTAAGCGCGTCTCTGACGGCTTTAAACGAGTTTAAATTTTTGATTTCCGCGCGCGTGCCGAATTTTTCCTGCCCTTTGGGGCGCAAGGAAATGTTCACATCCACACGCAGTTCGCCCTTTTCCATATCACAGTTGGAAGCGCCTACCCAGCGCATTAAGCGTTTGATTTCGGTCAAATAAGCGTAGGCTTCATCGGGCGAGCGCAAATCGGGCATAGACACAATTTCCAACAACGGGCAGCCCGCGCGGTTGTAGTCCACCAGGGAGTGGTCTGCAAAGTGGGAGGATTTAGCGGCGTCCTCTTCCAGGTGCGCGTGGTGAATACCAATGCGCTTTTTTTGCAAATTTTCTTTGGGGCCGAACGTAATTTCAATATAGCCCGCGCCGTTAATGGGCTCTTCGTTTTGGGTAATCTGGTAGCCCTTGGGCAAATCCGGGTAGAAATAATGTTTGCGCGAGAACGAGGAATATTCGTTCGTTTTGCAATTCATAGAAAGCCCCGCGCGGACCGCAAGTTCCAGGGCCCCTTCGGTTAGTACGGGCAGTACGCCCGGATGTCCGGCGCAAACGGGGCAAATGGCGGTGTTGGGCTTGGTATCATCGCCCACGCCGTTGGGGCAAGAACAAAACAACTTGGTTTTGCTTCCGAGTTGGACGTGTATTTCCAACCCGATAACAGGTTCAAATTCAGTATTCACGATAATCTCTCCTAAATTATTATAATATCAAATATGCTTCATCTTTTTAAGCCCACTTCCTATTCTTTCGGTGCCGCGCTGGCCGTGGGGGCCACGCTGGCGTGGAAACTGGTGTCGTTTGCCAACGCGCTTTTAATTGCGCTTTATTTCGGCGCGGGTAAGACGACCGACGTGTATTTTTACCTCATTATGATAATGGGATTTGGACTAACGTTTTTACAGCGGATGAACGCCGCCGTCATCATCCCGGAGGCAATGGCGCAGGATGCAAAAACCCCAAACGGCGGGCGGGCCCTTTTAAACAGGTTCTTATATTTTTATATTTTACTGGCGGCGTTGCTAACGGCGGCGGGTTTTTTCTGCCCGGTGGCATTGGGAAAACTTTTATCCCGTTTTGACCTTGCCCAACTGACCGCTGAGCGCGGGCTGATTTCGCTCGGCTTTTTGTTATTCGGTTTGCAACTGTTGGTTGCCTATTTAACCGCCGTGTTGGAAATGTACCGCCGCTTTACCGCCGCCGTGTTTACCCCGCTAAACGCCCTGCTGCCCTTTATTTGCCTGCTGGGTTTCGGGCGCACCTGTGGCGTAGTCAGTATGATATACGGCTTTTTGGCGGCCAACGCGGTGCAGGCCGTCGTGTTTTTATGCGTGCTAAAAAAAGAACTCAACTGGTCCTTTGGTGTGCGGGGGGCGGGGTGGCACAAAAAATTGACATCAAACCTCGTTAGCAACCAAGCCATTGAACTGGCGAACATCGTCAGCAGCGTGCTTCCGCTTTATTTACTCAGCGGACTTTCCGCCGGGATGGTCAGCGCGCTTAACTATGCGCGGCAACTGTCCGATTCGCCGACTGAAATTTTTACGCTCCGCGTTACCAATGTTTCCAAAATCCAATTAACCGAAAGCGCCGCCCAAAACGACTGGAACCAGTTAAACCGGGATTTTTTAACCACCCAGCATTTTGTACTTTTTTTACTTACGCCGCTATCGGTATTTACTTGTTTTTACGCGCCGGAAATCATTTCGCTCTTTTTTGAGCGCGGGAACTTTACCCCGCAGGACGTACACGGCGCGGCTAACTTTTTGCGTCCGCTAATGGCAATGATGTGGTTTATGGGACCTATTTTAATGCAAAACAATGTGGTGGCGGCGGGCCGGAAGGTGAAGGAAAGCCTGCCCTATGCGCTGGCGGGAATTATCTTATTTATCGTATTGGTGCCGTTTACAATGAGGGCGTTCGGCGCGTATGCGTACCCGTACACGCAGGCGGGGTGCTGCGCGGTTAGTTTGTATATTAATTATTTACTCTTTAAAAAGCATTTCCCGCAAGTGGAATATGTGTATTCCCTGCGGGCGGCGGCGCGGTTAGTGGCCGTAAACATTTTGGCGCTTTTCCCCTCAGCCTTATATGCGTTTTTCGGGCCGCGCACCAATGCTTTTTTTACACTTCTTTTCGGTGGGATTATCTTTTTAGGGACGCTTTGGTTTTTGGCCCGCAAAAGCGGAGACTGGGCATTATTTACGCGCCAATTTAAAAACCGCTTTTAACGCGCTACTATTTTTTTGAGTGCTTTTAAGGCGTCTTGTGCGCGGACGGCTTCGGTACACGGGGCCGCTTTATGCCCCAGCGGGCAAGCAAACACCCAATCCGCCGTACTCCACATACAACCGCCGCACGGCCCGGCCGCTAAATTGATATTTTTAGCATAGCCGAAAAATTCCTGGTCCGTCGGGCCGAAGATAACCACGCTTTTTACGTCTAAATACTGCGCCAGTTGCACGAGCCCGCTCTCCGTATCCATATGCGCCTTGGCCCCTTGTAAAAGGGACGGCACATCCGAAAGCGGCGTTTTGCCCACTAAATTAAAATCGGCTTCCTCGTAAACCGGGCTGTTTTTTCCCCCCAGTTGCACGAGTTTAATCTGCGGAAATTCCCGTTTAAACAAACGGAAGAACTCGCACCAGCGCACCGCAGGCCACGCGCGCGTGGGGCGTTTGTCCCCCACCGTCTGCGCGGAACTCGTGCCGTCGTGAAAGGTAATATAAGACACGCCCGATAAGCCGTATTTTTCCAAAATTTTAGTCTCCGTTTTCAAACGGCGCGTTTCGTTATGCGGCAAGGCAATTCCGCCCGTATAGGACAATAAATCAAACCGCCGCCCGCCCCAAGCATACAGCCAACGGCCCAAGGCGGCCTCGGTTAAAAACGGGTCATCTAATAGTTCGCCCAAATTGTTTTGGGCTTCCTGCGCGCGCTCAAACGATGGGAGAAAGGTGGGAGCCAACTGCCCGATACGCGCAGGGTCCGCGTGCAAAAATTTAGCCGTCAAACACACCTGAACAACTAAATCGTAATCCGCCCAATGGATTTTTTCGTCCGCCAAAATAGTGGTGTTATCATCTCCGCCAAACAGCGTTTTGGCTACGTCCGGCAGTTGCGCGTAAATAAAAAACTGTGCTTCGGGCATTTGCTCCCGGTACGCCAACACCAGCCGCCGCGCACACGCGCCGTCTCCCAACCCGCCGGCCAGCCAAAATAGTACGCGCAATTTTTCACCCGGAGAAACCGTGCGGCCCCCGTGGCGCAATTTAGAAAGGAAATTCTTTTTTGCCCGGCTCCACTTCATCGCCCAGAGCACCAAACGGCTGTCCCGCCCGCGCAGGTTCAGCGCTTGCTTTAAGTCCAACAGGCTGATTTTAATATGCGGCTCTTCAAAATTCATTTTACGGCATCCTTACATAAATTTTCGTAGGCGTCCAAATAGTTATCAAGCGAAAAACGCTCCACCACCGCCCGCGCCTGCGCGCCAAAGCGGGAGCGCTTTTCGGTATCTGCCATTAATTCGGCCAGTTTGGCGGCCAGTTGGTCGGTATGGTTTTGCTTAACTAAAAAGCCGTCAGTACCGTTACGGATAATCACGTCCGGCCCCGTACAAGCAAAACTAACCGCCGGCAATCCCGCCGCCATTGCTTCCAGCAACACCATTGGGAAACCCTCCGCGCGCGAGGACATTGCATACAAATCCGCGTGCTGGTAAACAGCCGCTAAGTCTTTTACGGGCGGTACAAATTGCACGCTGGCTTGGATATCTAGCGTATCGGCCAAGCCCTTTAATTCCGCTTCGTCCGGCCCGGCCCCAATCACGCACAAACGCCAATTTGGAAAGGCGTCGCACACGCGCCGCCAAGCCTGCAACAAACGGTCAAAGCCTTTTTGTTTGACGAGCCGCCCCACAGCCAGTACATATTTTTTGTCTGGCGCTAAAAATGCGGGGCGCGGATAGGTTTGCGTAGCCGCGGGCATTGCCGGATTATAAACCACGCTTACGCGCCACTTGGGGAAATACATCGCCAAGAACTTGCGGTCCCGTTCCGACAGCACCGTTACGCGGCTGGCGCGCGCCAACAAAAAGTTGCGCAAAACCTGCCATTTGCGCGAATATTCCAAGTGCCGCACGTCCAAGTGATCAGCGTAAATATACGGCACGCGCAAAAGCCAGCAGGCGGCCAGTACGCTAATGGTCATAAAACTGATAACAGCGTCCGGGCGCGTATCCGCTACTGCACGCATTAAACGGTACAAACGCGGGAAACCGCCCCAAAAGCCAGACTCCTTAAATGCACCCAAATGCTTCCGCACGCGCACCACGGAAGCGGGCGTTTGGTAAAAATCCGGCACGGAATCATCCAACGTCAGCAGGGTTACCCGGTGCCCGCGCGCGGCAAGCCCCGCGCATAAATACGTCATTACGCGCTCCGCTCCGCCTCCGCCTAAGGTTCCTATCACACAAGTAATCCGCAAGGTAAACTCCGTATAAAAAGCCCGGCCTAAAAATTTGCCGGGCCATAATTAATAAAGCAACTGCGCAAACGCGCGGACAAAATCTTCAAACGGATATTTGTCTTTTAATTTGCTGGCTTCCACCGCCAAGCCCACACGCTTGCCCCAGTTTACCATTAACTCATCCAAGGCAATGGTGAACGGTTCTTCTTCGCCCGCGTTTACAATAAGCCCGTTAATGCCGTTGGCCACAAGCACAGTAACGGGAGCGGATTCACACGCCACGCACGGCAATTTGCTGGCCATAGCATCCAGCAGGATATCGGCTTCCGCCGGGTTCAAGGCCGGGTATGCAAAGATATCCGCGTTACGCAACAGGCTATACACATCGGTTTGCGCGGGCACAATTTCGGTGCTGGCCTGCAAGTGATTTTTAGCAATAAATTTTTGCAAGGCGGCCTTGCTGGTGCCGTCGCCCACAATCGTTAAGTGCCAAGTCGTATGCGCCGGAGCCAAGCGCGCCCAAGTTTTAAGCAGGTTATCAAAGCCGCTTTCCTTGGCTAATTTGCCCACGGCCACGATGTTATTTTCCTTTTTAAAGCAGGCGGGCTTGTTGTAATTATAGTGCTCCACCCACACGGCAGGGTTGGTAACTTCCTGTACTTTAAGGCCTGTGTAAGCCTTTTTATTAAGTGGCTTATCCGAGGTTTTAATCACAAATACCTGTTTGGCCTTTTTGAGCAAGGTCTTTTTGTCTTTGGACGGTTTATCCTCTTTAAAGCCTTCGTTTTCGGCATAGGCAAACGGCAAACCCGCTTCCTGCGCCGCCGCACAGCCAGACAAATTCATAAACGAAATCACAAAATCGGCGTGTTCCTTTTTAAGCGCACCCGCCAAGGTTTTGGGTTTGGCCGTGGCCGTGTATTCGTAAACAGGCAAAGACGTGGCGGCTTTTAATTTACCCTTTACACAGGCCAGCGTAACCTGAAAGCCTTTTTGCTGTAATTCCTCGCCCAGTTTTACCCCCAGGCGGGCGGCGGTAAAATGTTTATTTCCGCCAATAAAAATACATACGTTCATTTCATCCTCCTAACATAAGCCCTTATACAATTCTTTTCTATTGTACATAAAAAACAGGCATAAAAAAACCGCCCTGTAAGGGCGGTAATCATAGAAAACATTGCGGGGACTGGATTTGAACCAGTGATCTCAAGGTTATGGGCCTTGCGAGATACCAGGCTTCTCTACCCCGCAATGTTATTATAACACTTTGGGACAGGAAATGCAAACAGATATAGAAAAATTTTGCCGGCTACGGCAAGCGGTATTGCATACTACTACCGCTAACCAGCGTGCCGCCCATACTTTTGCAGACACGGTGCGCCAAAGAAATATCATTAACAACACAATGCCGCTCGCCTGCGAAGTGTGGACTGTTCTCTAAATACTGAGAATATCTAATAGTATAGACTCCATTTAAATACACCCGCCCGTCAATGCGGTCTTCTTGACTATTACTGTGCCAATTCCCCCCGGCATTGTAATCGTACCAAATATTTCCGCAATTTAATTGCCCGGCGCCCACTTGTCGGCACCCGTTCACGTCTGAAATATCTAGGAGAGTAATATCGTCCGGCGCGTACGCTCCGTTGGCTAAATAATACACCTCAGCCGCGTTGGCAATGGTTTTGACGGTGGCCATTGTGCTGGACAGGCGGCTCTTTAACACGGCCACCTGATACTCTGGCAGCGTCACCGCCGCCAAAATACCGATAATAAGAACGACGACTAATAGTTCAATCAAAGTAAAACCACTGTAAACTACCCAAGATGTAGATCCTGAAACAAGTTCAGGATGACCTCCTTTTTTCATAACGATGTCATTCCCGAGTGTCGTAGTCGGGCCGTTGTGGTTGTCATCCCAGGCGTGGACCTGGGATCCAGTCTGTTTATTAGAAAA
>CAVKWQ010000015.1:0-29554 GCA_963660385.1 Muribaculaceae bacterium | reverse complement strand
TAAGTCCTGCGGACGGCTTACCTTTTTCCCCTCTTTTGACTAATGGAGCCACACTATTTTTGTAATGACGCAAACAAAAGAAACGGCAACAATAAATAAAACAAGGATGTTATAAAATAAAAGTCATCCTGAATTTAGTTCAGGATCTACCGATTGTGTCGCTAGTTGTTGTCGTCATCCTGGAAAGTCAGCCGGCGCGGAGCGTTCTAGGATCTGTCGTTATAAAACAAGGAATAGATTCTGGACAGAAACCTTCCAGAATGACTTTATTAAATAACTACACAGCAAACAACCCATAAGGTAGATTCTGAAACAAGTTCAGAATGACCTTTAATTTAATAACAGCAGTTTTCATAACCCTGCGGGCCGCCAGTTCAGTATGCCCCTTTTTAACAACAACAGATACAGGGGCCCCGCGCCACCAAGGCACAAAAAACCGCCCTAGGAAAAATTCCCCAGGGCGGTTTTTAATACCTTAAATAGCCGTTATTTCCCGGCACCACAGCATTTTTTGTACTTCTTGCCACTGCCACACGGGCACGGGTCGTTGCGCCCGATTTTGGGCCCTTGGTGGACAACCGTTTCCACCTTGGCGGGCGCGGTGCCGTTTTCCGCGCGGAGTTCGGCTTCGTGGTTCTTCATCCACTTCTTCATTTGGCGGATGCTCTTAAAGTCCACGCCGTCCTTTTCCATACGCTTGGCGATATCAATAAAGCGCTTTTTAATGGTCGGGTCCTGCAATTTACTCTTAATCATTGAAGGCAGAGAATCAATTTCCCGTTCAATGCGCTCCTCAATAGATTCCTTTTTGCCGTTTTTAGCCGGCTCGGCCGGAGTGGCCGCTGTTTCTTCTTTTTTCTTAAATGGATTCCACATAATGTACAACTCCTAATTATTCGGAAATAAGTTTTTCTACAAAATTCTTAATGATTTCCGCCTTTTCAAAATAATGTTTTTCCCGCGGGATAACCAAGCGGTTGGGGTGTTTTTCCCAAATTTTCAAAATGCGGTCATCCAGGTCAAACGCCTGCTGTAAGTTTTCGGTGCGGACGTTGGTGGCCTGGTAAAAATCCTTCTCCGGCGGCGGGGACAAGTGGATTACGGCATCGTAGCGGGCAAGTTCCGCTTCCAGCGAACTGTGCATAGACTTAAAAAAGTCCTCCGGACCTTTGGGCCAATACACGGCGCCGTCAATAGACCCGCGGTCGCACACCATTACCTTGGCGTTGGAGGTCTTTTCGGCCAATTCTTCCAACTGGTGCACGGTGTAAAAAATAATGTTTTGGGCGTGTTCAATGTGCACGGGGCTGTTGTCCTTACGCGGGAAACCGCCGCTGTAAATCAGGGTTGCGGCTTCCTGAACGAGGGCAATTTTGTTACCGAAGGTTTCCTTCAAAATAGAAAGAGCCGTGGTTTTGCCGCCGCTGGGGCCGCCGGTTAAAACGATTTTTTTCATAAGTTATCCTTTAATGATTTTTTCTACAAAATTCTTAATGGCTTCCGCCTTTTCAAAAAAGTGTTCCGTTCCGCCCACGACCAAACGGTTGGGGTGTTTTTCCCACATTTTTAAAATTTTGCGGTCAATTTCAAACGCCTTATCCAAGGTTTCCGTGCGCACGTGCGTGGATTGGTAAAAGGCCGGGTTGGACGGCGGAGACAGGTGCAGCACCGCGTCGTAGCGGGCGAGTTCCGCTTCCAAAGACGTACCCATATGCGCAAAGAACGCTTCCGGGCCGTCCGGCCAATAAACGGACGCGTCCACCGTACCGCGGTCGCACACGATAAGGGGCGCCTCGGACGTTTGTTCCGCCAATTCTTCCATTTCCTTGGTGGCTACGAAAATAATCTGCTGGGCGGCTTCAATATGCGCGCGGCTGTTATCCTGCCGCGGGAATCCGCCGCTAAAAATCATTGTGGCGGCTTCGCGCACGAGTTCCACTTGCGGGCCGAAAGTTTCTTTCAGCACCGACAGAGCCGTCGTTTTGCCGCTGTTGGGGCCGCCTGTAATGGCGATTTTTTTATGCTTCATTTTTGTCCTCCGTGGCGTCCTTTGTGGGAGCAATGGCCGCCTTTTGGGCTGCTTCTAATTCTTTTAAGTATAGCACTTTTAAGTCCTCAAATTCTTTGCGTTGTTCTTTGGGTATATCCCGCACGGTGGAATTGCGGTTCTTCATCTTTAAGAAATCTACAAATTTATTCTTTTCTTTAATGCGGAAATCCAAATGCGGCCCCGTGGAAAGCCCCGTGCTGCCCACATAGCCGACCGTTTGCCCCTGTTTGACCTTGGCCCCGGCCTTAATGCCTTTGCCGTACCCCTTTAAATGGCCGTAAGAGGTCATATAGCCGTTGGCGTGGCGGATTTCCACATAGTTGCCAAAACCGCCCTTGTATCCGGCTACTTTTACCGTTCCGTCCGCCACCGCCTGAACTGGGGTGCCCGTGGGGGCGGCGTAATCAATGCCCAAATGCGGGCGGCGGATTTTTAAAATAGGGTGCAACCGCCCATAGGAAAAACGCGACGAAATACGGTAATTGCGAAAACTGATGGGCGACTTTAAGAACATTTTTTTGCTCATTTTGCCCGTTTCGTCATAGAAATCATCTTCAAAATAAAAGGCGTAAGTAGTGCCGCCCTCAATGCTTTTATAAGAGGCGGCGAGCAAATCCTGGCTGGTTATTTCACCCGTGGAAGTATAATTTTCTTCCCACAAGGCAGTATATTCGTCGCCGTTGCGGGTATCGGTGTTAAAATCAATCGTCCAAGAAAACGCATCTGTAAAATCTAAAATAAGCGGTACCTGTAACCCCTTGGAAAGCATAGAGTTAAACAAAGAGCCTTTAATCTTTCCGGCGGCGGTTTTAATGCGCGTTTTAATTTCCACATCGCTTACCCCGGCCACCAGCGCGCCGTCCACGTGCGCCACATTGGCTACATAATAGCGTTTGAAGCCCTGCGTAAGAAGCAGCATAATAAAGTGCCCGTCCGCATCCACGGAGAGCGAATAAACATCGCCCTTTTGCAGTTTGCGCGTATCAGCCACCGTGGAAAGTTTGCCCACAATTTGCGCCACCTCTTGGTTGGATAAACCTGCTTCCTGCAAGGCTACATAAATCGGTTTTTCTTTAATGGTAAATTCCCGCACCGGGATTTCGCGCTCGCGCAGGTTTTCTTTTTCCTGCTCGTCTTTTACGCGCGAAATGTGCAGCGCCATCCCCGTTGCCACAATAATCACGCACAGGGTGAGCGTGTAAAACAAAATATCGTGGTAGCGGCGGTAATGCTGCTGAATAAAGGCTAGGAATTTTTCTTTCATAAGCGCAGCAAGGGGCGGCCGTTAAGCCGCCCCCTGATAAACTATTTTTGGTCCTTTAAGAAAGAGCACAACGCAATGGCGTTGAGTTTCACTTTCGGGTCATCGGCGCGGGAAGGCAAGATGACCGGGATTTTCGGGCCCACGAGCACGGCCGCGGCTTCCATATGGTCGCCAAAGAAGGCCAAGGCTTTGTAGAGCGGGTTGGCGGCGTCCAAGTCCGGCAGCATCAAGATATCCGCATCTCCGGCCACCACTTTGCCTTTAATGCCCTTTTCAGCGGCGCGTTCAGGCGAGAGAGAAATGTACAAATCGTACGGGCCTTCCACCGTGCAGCCGGTGATTTTCCCTTCCGCGTTCATTTGCGCCAAGGCGGCCGCATCCACGGTAGAGGGGATTTTTTCGTTTACTTTTTCAACCGGGCACACGCAGGACACTTTCGGCGTTTCCAAGCCGAGTTTGTGCATCGTGTTGACGGCGTTCTGGATGATTTTGGCTTTTTGTTCCAAGGTCGGGGCAATAACCACGGCGGAATCGGTTACCGCAAAGGGTTTATGGTATTTCGGCGTGCTGAACAGCACAAAGTGGGACAAGAGCGCCCCTTCCGGCACCAAGTGGGCTTCTTTATTCAAAATCGCCTTCATATAATACTTGGTATCCACGAGGCCTTTAATCAAAAAGTCGCCTTTGCCGGCCAAGATTTGGTCCACGGCCAATTTGCACATCGTGGGGACGTCTTCGCAGTCAATATATTCAAATTTGCTGTCGTTCAAACCCACTTCGGCTACGGTTTGTTTGACGGCGGCCAGCGGCCCAATCAAAATACCGTGGGAAATAAGGCCGTTCTGGTCGGCCATTTTGATAGCCGTCAACGCTTCTTTATTGTTCGCGCCCGGCACTACTACACGGTTTGATTTCCCTTTTACTTGTTCAATCAAATCGGCAAAACTTTTGAATTTCATATTTATCTCCTTACAAGAATAACTTTTAAATCAACTGTACTTCTTTACAATCTTGGGATTATCCAGCGCGCGGCGGGCGGCCTCGCGCAGAGCGTCCTTTTCCTCGCTGCCCGGGAACACATATACCGGGGCAATCCAACTGACATATGTGCTAATGGCCTGCGGGATATATTTGCTGTTCATCAGCCCGCCCGTAAGCGCAATAAAATCCACTTTTCCTTCCAGCACAACAGCCATTGAACCAATGTATTTGGCAATTTGGTAAATCATTGCATCCTCGGCCAGTTTGGCTTCCTCGCGCGTACAGCAAATAAGGGAGCCGGGGCGTTTTTCGCCCGTGCGGATAAACTCTTCCAAATCTTTTACGTCGGACGTACCCGTATAGGCCACCAGTCCGCCTTTTCCGCGCAGTTTTAGGCGCATATCACGCAAGGTATATTTGCCCGAATAGCACATCTGCACCAAGCCGGAGTTGGGCGTACCGCCGCTTCTCTGCGGGGTCATCGGGCCGTCGCCCTCGTAGCCGTTGTTGACGTCCACGACTTTCCCCTCGCGGTGCGCACCAACGGTAATGCCGCCGCCGCCGTGGCAAACGATACAATTCATCTTTTCGTACGGTTTACCCAACTTCCCCGCAATCAAACGCGCCACGCGTTTTTGGCTTAATGCGTGGAAAATGGAAATACGCGGATTTTCGGGCATACCCGAATAGCGGGCAACGGGTTGGAGTTCGTCAATAACCACCGGGTTGGCAATAAAACTGGGGCAGCCTGCATATTGGGCGATTTCGCGCGCCAAAATGCCGCCTAAATTGCTGGGGTGGATCCCGCCGTAGCGGCCGGTTTCCAAGTCGCTTACCATTTGGTCGTTTACGGCATACACGCCGCCCTCTACGGAGCGGATAAAGCCGCCGCGGCCGATGACCGCATCAATTTCTTTGAGCGGAACCTTGTGGTCTAGCAGGTAATCCAAAATCAGTTTGCGGCGCAGGGGCAACTGCTCGGTAACGTTTTTACCCTCGTACGGTTCCAAATCGGTCAGCGAATAACGGACAGTAACTTCAAACACGGGCGTATTGCCGCGGTAGTAGCCGATATCGTCCGAGGTGGACCCCGGGTTAATAACTAGGATGTTGTAATCCATTTGTGCCCCCTGTAAGCATTAGTTATATTTTAACAAATATAGCGGCCTTTGGCCGGGCGATTTACGGCAATTTGGAAGATAACTTGTCCGCCCATTTTTTTAAGAAAAACAACTGTTCCCGGCTTAACCCTTGGCGGGAAAGCATATGACGCAGGAGCGCTTTGCGCTGGTCCGAAGAAAAATCGGTCTTAAAGCCGGATTTTTCAAACAGCACGTCCGCAGACGAAATAAAAATTTCCTTTTGTGCGTCCGTGGGCGCTTCGGGCGCCTGCCCGGGGTGGCGGATTGCCTTAAAACCGGGCCGCCGGGAAAGTTCATAACAGGTTAAAATAACGGCTTGGGCCAAATTGATGGACGGCTGTTTGGAAGCCGTAGGGATATTCAGCACCACATCGCACCGTTCAATGTCCTCGCCGGAAAGTCCGCTCTTTTCGTTGCCAAACACCAAGGCTACGCGCCCTTCGGGGGCGGCTTGTAAGCGTTCATTGAGAGAAGGCAAGGGAACAATTTCCTGCTTAATTTCCCGGTTTTTAATGGCGGTAGAAGCCATAGAAAACGCAGTATCTTGCAGGGCTTCGTCCAAGGTGGCGCACCGTTTAGCCTGCTGCATAATGTCATTTACGCCCACCGCACTGACGGATTCCCGCCAGACAGGTTCGTACGGGTCCACCACGCGCAAATCGGACAAGCCGAAATTACCCATTGCCCGGGCGCAGGCCCCAATATTATTGGGGTCGCGCGGGCGTACTAAAACAATGCTTATGGGGTTCATCTGTTTAAGGCCTCCCCGATAGATTCAGCAAAGGTGGGGTGCGCAAAAATCACTTCCTTTAACTGAGCCACCGTCATTTTGGCGGCCAAGGCTACGCTGACGGCGTGGATAACTTCCGCTGCGTGCGCGCCCGCAAACACGCCGCCTAATAATTCCCCGGTTTGCGCGTTGCTGATAAGTTCGTAATATCCTTCGGTCTGGTCCTGCGCTACGGCGCGGCCGTTGGCCAGCAAAAAGGCCTTATGGGTTTTTACGGGCAGCCCCTTGGCTTCGGCCTGCGCGCGCGTAAGACCCATAGAAGCAATTTCGGGCGATGTGTAAATGGCGCGCGGCACACTTTCGTTATGATAAACCGCCGGAACGCCGCACAAGTTGGAAGCCGCCACCTCGCCCTGCCGGCTGGCCGCGTGCGCTAATTGGAAGAGGCCGTTTACATCGCCGACCGCGTAAATATTCCCCTTTAACTGCAAGGTTTGCGGATTTACCTGCACGCCCTTGCGGGTCCAGGTTATGCCGATATTTTCCATTTTAAGCGCGCTTAAATTTACGCTGCGTCCAATGGCGGCTAAAACAGCATCCGCTGTTATGGTTTGCCCGTTGGACAGCGTAAGCGTATAGACACCGTTTTCGTAAGTTATACCCGTTGCGCTTGTGCCTGTGCAAAGTTTAATGCCCCGCTTGCCAAACGCTTGGGTCAGCACGCGGGCGGCGCCTTCGTCTTCCAGCGGGAGCAAACGCGGCTGCATTTCCACAATGGTTACCTTTACGCCCAATTCGTTCATAAAGTCAGCCATTTCGCAACCGATGACTCCCCCGCCCACAATCACTAATTCCTTGGGCAGATGCGGCATATCAAAAATGGTGGAATTGTCGTAAATTTTATCCTTCATTTGGTCAAACGGAGCCGGGAAAAACGCTTCGGAGCCGGCGGCCAAAATAATACCGTCCGCTTCCAGTTGCTGTTCCGTACCGTCCGCCTTTTTTACCTTTACAGTATGTTCGTTTACGAAGGAGGCTTCCCCGTTTATTACTTCTACCCCTGCTTTTTTAAGCAAAAAAGACACCCCTTGCGTCAGTTTGCGCGTGGCCGCGCGCTGGCGGGCCTGGATTTTTCCCCAATCTAACAGACTAAAAAGTTTATCCGCCTGTTCCTGTGCGCCGTCCGCGCACAAGGCGGAAATGGTTTTAACCGTGTGGAAGCGGTGCGCCGCATCCAATAAAGATTTGGACGGAATACAGCCGCAATTTAAACATACCCCGCCGACTTTGTTTTTTTCCACCAGCGTAACCTTGGCCCCCAAAGAAGCCGCCTTTAACGCGGCCGGATACCCCGCCGGGCCGCCGCCGATTACAACGATATTTTTCATAATTTCCCCCTTATACGGCATTTTGATTATATTTATTCTAGCATTAAAAACAGTATAATAAAAAACGAGAAACACTATGCCAAATAACCCTTCTTACATCGGACACCGTGAACGCATCCGTGAAAAATTCGCCTCGGCGGGGTTGGACAGTTTCCTGGACCACGAAACCCTGGAACTGCTTTTGACCTATGCCGTGCCGCGCAAAGACACCAAACCGATTGCTTGGGCGCTGCTTAAAAAATTCGGCTCGTTGGCCGCCGTGCTGGACGCGGAACCGGACCAACTTTCGCAAGTAAACGGGGTAGGCCCCTCTACCGCGCAGTTTTTAAAGTTAATCCGCGCGGTGTTTAAAAAGTATTCGCTCTCGGAAGTAAAAGAGCGCGTAACTATCCGCACGCCGCAACAGGTGCTGGAATATTGCAACGCCTCGCTGGCCGGAAAGCAGGAAGAGTGTTTAGAAATCATTTATCTTTCCGTGCGCAATACCGTTATGGGCACGGAAGTTATCGCCTCGGGGCTGATTGACCGGGTGGCCGTATCGCCGCGCAAAATTGTAGAGTGCGCCCTAGCGGCCAAGGCTCCGGCCATTATTTTGGTGCACAACCACCCGTCGGGCGATGCGTCGCCCTCGCAGGAGGATATTGAACTCACGCGCGACGTGGTACGGGCGGCGGAACTGTTTGGCATTTCAGTACACGACCACATTATTATCGGCAAAGGGTCGCATTACAGTTTAAAGGCCAATGGAAAAATATAATATGAACATTTTAAAGGAAGTTTTAAAATACCAAGTTTATCCGGCAATGGGGTGCACGGAACCCGTTTCCGTAGCGTTATGCGCCGCATACGCCGCCAAGGAATTGGGCGGAGAAATAGAAAAGGCCGAATTTCAGTTAGACGCGGGCACCTATAAAAACGGTATGGGCGTGAGAATACCGAACACGGACGGAGAAAAGGGCAATCTATTAGCCGGCGCAATGGGGATTTTGCTGGCTAAGCCGGAACTAAATATGGAAATTTTATCCGCCGCCGACAAAACCGTTTTGGCCCGCGCCAAGGAAATGCTCAAAAAACATATGGTAACGATGGAAGTCGCCCCGCAGGCGCACGGCTTTTACATTGCCTGTACGCTAACGGGCAAAAACCATAAAACCGCCAAATGTATTATTGCGGGCAGCCATACGGACGTGGCGTATTTATCGTGCGGAGACGAAATAAAAGTAAACCATTTGCCGCTTGAAAACCACGCCCAAAAGGCGCACGATTTTAAACAGGCGTTAAAAAAAGCCACCTTGCAAGATTTATTAAACGCCGCCGATAACGCGGACGAAGAAGATTTAAAATACATCAAAAAAGGCGTAGAAATGAATTTAAAGGCCGCCGAACTGGGCCAAGCGTTGCAAAAAGTGGGCTTTTATATAAAAGAACTCGTCCGCAAGAAACTTTTACAAATGGATTTAATTTCCTCCACCAAAATTTTGACCGCCTGCGCCGCCGATGCGCGTATGGACGGGCAAGCCGTGCCCGTTATGGCCAGCGGGGAATCGGGCAACCAAGGGGTAGTAACTATTTTGGTTCCGTGGAAGGTGGGCAAGGAAATGGAAGTAGAGGAAACCAGCATTTTAAAAAGCATTGCCCTTTCACACTTATTAAACGGCTATGTAAAGGTATTTACCGGGGAACTGGCGCCCATTTGCGGCTGTGCGATTGCCGCGGGCGTAGGGGCCACGGCGGCCATTACTTACCAACAACGCGGCAACTGCGTGCCCGCCGTAACGCTGGCGATTAACAATATTATTAGCGACATTGGCGGTATGCTGTGCGACGGTGCCAAAAGCGGTTGCGCCTTAAAGGTAGTCAGTTCCACCGATGCGGCTATCCGCTCCGCCTATATGGCAATACACGACTACGGCATTACGGAAGTGGAGGGCTTTGTCGGCCACACGGCGGAAGAGACGATTCAAAACTTGGGCAGTATTTCCACCGTGGGGATGAGCCGCGTGGACCCGATGATTGTAAACATTATGCAGGAGAAATGCAATAAATGAAGCGCAAAAATAACGAACTAATCTTCTCCTTCCACCAGAATATTTTTAATAAATTCTTGGGCTGTCTGCTCGTGCTGGGGATGATTACGCTTACTTTGTGCTTATTTCACAGCCGGGAATTGCTTTTTATCTATATTCTCAGTATGGCGGTAAGCATTTATTTTTTTACGATTATCTTTTTTCCCCCGGCCGTATGCAAAATTTACCCGGACCATATAGCGTGGAAACAAGTAGAAACAACAGGCAAACCCGCTAAAAAATACAGCCTTTTATGGCCGGAAATAAAGGCTTTTTACCTAGCCGAGCGGCTGGTGTACTGCGGGCGCGGGCACGCATTAAAAACGGTATTATTCTTGGTAACCGCCAATTACCGCCCGCACAAAATGCAAAATTTCGGTTTTTTGTCTAAAAGGGACCGCAAAGCGTTGCTAACGGAGTTAAAAGTGCGCGGCCTAGCGGAACTGCCTTTGCAGGACGAAGACTCCGCGAAAGAACTTATACAGAAATTTGAGAAGCATTTCCCGCATTAAAGGAGAATTATATGTCAAAAACTATTCATCCAAAAAATTCTATCGTACTTTATGAAACCTATCCTTATGCGCGGCCTATCGCTTTATTAGTGGCGGGTTTATTTATTGCGGGATTTAGTTACCCCGCTACAAATTGGATGGAAAAGATTGGAATAATTCTCGGTGCAGTGTGTATCCTTTGGGGAATAATAAAACTATTTAACAAATCAAAAATACTTTGTACCTTTACGGCTGACCGTTTGGTTTTTAATGCAACCAACAAAGATTTTTTATACGGACAAATTGCCTGTTTTTCCATTTTTTACAAACATACCCCAGGCCCAGGAGTAACTACAAGTTATGTTCCCTACTTTAAATTGCAATTAATGTTTGGCAAACAATTCCTTTTCCTGCTGGATGATTTATCTCCGCGCGACCAAACTATATTTATAGCAGAATTAAAAAAACACAACGTAATTTTTAAAGGAAAAGAATACGAAAAAGGATTTTTTAGCAAAAAATAATTTTTATTCCCGGGCAAAGGTATAGGCCATTACCTTTTTGGCGCCCGCCGCTTTTAAGGCCACGGCACACCCCTCTAATGTAGCCCCGGTGGTGGCAACGTCGTCAATTAACAAAACGGTTTTGCCCTTTACGGCCGCCGGATTTTTACACGCAAAGGCTCCCTTCATATTGGCTAATCTGCCCATACGCCCCAAGGTGGTTTGGCTAACCGTATTTTTAATACGCACCAAACTTTTGGTATCTGCCGTTAAACCCACCCGCGGGGCAAAATTTTCCGCTAACAGTTCGCTCTGGTTATAGCCGCGGGCGCGGTTTCTTTTGGGGAAAAGCGGCACCGGCATAACAATTTCCGCTTCCGCAAGTTCAGGGTAATTTTTATAATGCTTTGCCATTTGCGCGCCCATATAACGGGCTAAATAGTCCGCCCGTGCGTATTTTAACGCGTGGACAAGCGCGCGGGAGGAGGGATTAAATTTAAAGGCGGAGCGAATCACGCGGCACTTGTATTCCCGTTCTTTGCTCCCCCGGCAGGCAAAACAATGCGCCCCGCCGTACTTTAACACCGCCCCGCACCGCTTGCAAATATGCGGCCCGGGCTCGGCCAAACGGGATAAGCACTCCAAGCACAAGGGTTCTTGCGCGTTCCAAGGCAAATCACACCCGCACGCAAAACAAGTGCGCGGCAAAAAGAAATGCAGTAAAAGTTTTAAGCAGGCCGCGCCGTATTTCATACTAAAATTGAATTGTTACGTTGGCCGCCACGTTATAGGCGGTGTAATCCTCGGTTTCCACATAGGCGTGGTTAAGCACCGTCAGCCCGCCGGAGAGCGTAAAGCGCAGGTTCTGCGACATTTCGTAATCCAGCGATGTGGTAACATCGTACATTTGGTAGTTATCCTTTACCTCTACCGGGGATTTTTTATCCGTATAGGTAAGCGTCGTATTCCAAATCACGCGGTTGGTAGCGTTGTACATTTTGTTCACAAACGGCAGTTTAATGCCGCGCGGAATATTAAAGTCCCACCGCAGGTTTAAACTGGGCGTAGTGGTGGTGGTGCTTTCGCTGATTTTGCCCGCCACCAGCCACTTATCGTGCGCCGAATACAACACTTTTGGCGTTACACGCAGCGCCCCCACATAAAAGGACGTCTGGGCGGAAATATCGCTGTCGCGCACTGTTTCCAAACTGGTGCCCGCGCGCAGGTCAGTTTTGTCGGAATCCTTGCGCGTATAGTTAAGCACCGTATCAAAATAGTTAAACAGCATAAAGCGCAAATCCCCGCCGTATTGCTTGGTATATTGTTCGTCCGTACCTGTGTTGGTCTGCTCCACCCAACTGTAACGCAGTTTTAAGTTGGACGAACTGAACCAACGCCCGCCGTAGAAGAATTTTTCCAAGTCGGAAATGGAGAACGTCATATCCGGCAGGGTCAAACTGGTGGAATCGTACGACGTACCTGTTTGCTCGTTGGACTGCAAAGTTTTGGTAAAGTTGTTAATAAGCGAAATCGTTTTAAGCGGGGACGCCGCGCCGCCCATTTCGTAACGGGCGAGCGGGCTCCAACGCTGGGTAGAAGTAAACGTATCGCGCAGAATTAAACTCTTGCGGTAGCCGTAATCGCCCACGTCCTTTAACGAACCGCCGCGAATCCACAGCGCCTTGCGGGAGTCAAACCCGCTGTCCACGTCCGCCCACGCATCGGCGTCCTGTATGCGGTAACTGGACGAAATAACAAAGGTATTAAACAACTTGCTGTTGGGCAAAAGTTCGTTGCCGTTAAGCGTTAAGGAAACGCCACCGTCCGCGTTGCGGTTGACGGTTTTCACCTCGCCCACGCCCACCTCTACGCGCGTGCCTGAGGCGGTCAGCGTTTTGGCGTTTAAGTTATTGTTTTCCTGCGTGCTGATGTTGTAACTGACAGACGGAGCCAGCCATTTATTAATCTTCCAAGTGCTGTTAAAGCCCGTGTTTTGCGTGAGGGCCTTTGGGTAACTGATATCCTGCTGGGAAGCGGATGAATACTGCGTGCGGTCCTCTTTGCTTTTGCTTAAACTGTAACTGGGCGTAAAGGTAAACGAATTATTAGGCTGGTACGTTACCTTCATATTCATTTTTTGCGTGTTTTCGTCCGTATTGTAATAATTGGCCGATTCCAAGTGTTTGCTGCGGTCGTAGTCTATGGACGAGTCGGTAATGTGGTATCCGGCGGAAATATTTTTAAAGGAACCCGCTGTATGCGAAAGCGTCGCCCCGTAGGTGCGGGCGTCGTCCTTACGCTTCATTACGTCGTATTTTACCTGGTCCGTAGTGTATTCCAAACCGATTTTGGGCAAATTTTCTTTAATAAAATCCCCGCGAACCATTGTACTTTGGCGGTCCACCTTGCCTTTATCTAACAGACTGACGGTGTTGTAATCCTTGGAGTCCGTAATCAAGGGCGTAACCGTGCTGGATTTAGTCAAATTGGCTTCCATTGGGAACTCTTTAATCTTGTTTACTTTAACAAAATATTCCTGTTGGGTAACCTCTTGGTTTTTGGCCACGGAAAGGGGCGTTTCAAAATTGCTGTCTTGGTATTTGTACTTGGCCCCCGCGCTGCCCCACTCGTCCAACTTTACCACCACATCGCCCTTATAGGCCGTACCTTCTTTGGTAATGGCGCCAGCCAAGTGGATGACGTTGAGCCACACCTCGCCTTGGCTACCCGAAGTGCCGCTCTGCTTTTGCACGCCAGCCAAAATCAAACTGACCTCTTGGAAGTTTAAAATACCATTAGTAGAACGTACCGGTTCCACCCGCACGTTATAGGACGGGTCGGACAGGTTTTCAAAGGTGTCGGCAATACCGTCCCCGTTGGAGTCCACCATCTTTAAGGAAATAAGCCGCCAGCCGCGGAAGTTGGTCGGCACCACGACTTTATCGTAATTGCTTTCCGTACCAACCTTTAAGAAAAATTCCGTGCCGTCTTGGTTGAGGGGGATATCCGTCCCCTGTTGCATTGCCCCGTGGAGCAAAAAGCGCACCTCGCGGTGTTGGCTGAAATCCATTGTAGAAAAGTTGCGGTTGGCATATACTTCTTCACTGTCGCCCAAGGCGGCAGTATTAAATTTAAGGTTTAAGGATTGGTCCAGCGCGTTGGCGGAACCGGTGGACTTTTTGTAATTATCCAAGGAGCCGTACAAATAGTTAAACACCTCTCTGCCGTCGCCCGTGCGGTCCGCAAAGATAGGCTCATAATTGGCGTTATCCACGTTATTAATGCCCGCGGCGGAAAACACGGACGGGGAAATCCCTTCCTGCGGGTTCCAAGCCGTACCGGATAAGGCCACATTAGCAATTTTAATTTGCCCCTTTAATTTAGCACCCTTTTTAAGCGTAATGCGCAAATGGCGCACCGCCGTCCACTCGCTTTTATCGTTAATGGTTAAGGGGGCGGTAAAGGTCTGCCAAGTGGTATTATCGGCCACATTGCCCACCAGCCCGGGGATAGAAGCCCCCGCAAAACCGAAATTACCCTGAGAGGGGATACTTTCCGTATCGTACTTGCCGTTGCCGTTTAAATCCTGCGTATCAATGCGGCCGTTGGGCTGGGATTCGGGGTTATAGACGTTATTTACAAACGGGTTATAGCGGTGTTCCGTACCGTCCGGGTCCGTGAACAGCCAGCCGATATCCTCGTTCGGCGCCAAACTGTTGCGGCAATAAATATCTTCCGTCTTCGGTACGCCTACGCCGCATTGCGTATCCATACCCGTAGAATTATCCGAATATTCCGAAATATTACCAAAGGCAAAGTTCACCTGCGGCCCACCCGTCTCGCCCAGCATTGTCAGTTCAAACGAGGTTTTGCTGGATAAATCCAAACCGCTGGTGCTAAGCGGATAGACGATAGAAACCTCATCCCGGCCGTCAAAATTTACGCCCTTGGTAAAGTCGTAATCAATCACCAGCACTTGCTGTTTGTCGTTGTAATCGGCAATAGAGTGCGGATTGATTTCCAAGGACGGCAAATCCTGCGTGTCCCAATGGATAGAATCCCAGAACGAGGTTTTGCCGCTGGGGTTGGAGGCGATAATCCAGTCCCTAAACACGCGTGAGCCCGCCACCTGTTCGTTGGTTTCGTTCATACTGTCAATCATCGCGTAACCGAACAGGTTTTGCTTTTTACTGCTCTTGGCTACTTCCGCGCTGAAATCCACAGACAAGGGTTCCGCCAGTTTAATATCCTTCCCGTTGATATCCGCCCCATAGACCAAAAGGTCCTTGGCATAGTCGCCCACTTGCGGGACGGTAGAGGGCTTGTCGCCGCCTTCTTTCAGCACGGTGGCCCCCATTACGATTTTGTCAAACAGTTTATAGTCCAATCTTCCCCCCATTACGGAGTTATTGGAGTTGGAGCCGTTGGTCGTATCGTAGGTGATATCAATGGTGGAATTTTCGGTAATTTCATCGCCCTTGTAAAAGGTGATAAAGCCGGAGGTATAGTCAATGTAATAATCGTTATTGCGCGTTAAGGTGCGGCCGTTTAGTTTAACGGTTTCGGACTGGACAACGATGTCCGCCTCAATAAAATAGGTTTTAACCGTGGACTCGTACTGAATTTTAAACGTCATATTTTTGGAAGACGTCGGCGTAGTGCCGTAGAGCCCCGGGTCGTTCAAGCGGTTTTGCAAATAGAAGATACCCGTATCAAAATCCATAATAATACTGGTAGGATACAAATATTTGGGGTCCGTAACCGCTTGGCCGTTCGCGTCCTGCAACTGCAAAATAAAGTTACCCTTTCCGTTATCGGACGTAATCTTCTGCGCGCCAATATTGTAATAGGTCTTTAACTCCATTTTGGTAGCGGTTTGGTCGGTGCCCGAAAGGGTGGCTTGGTCGTTTTCGGTTTTGATTAATTTAATGGTATTGGAGCCGTTAAAGCCGCTTAATTGGTTGCCCGTGGTGCCGCGGTAGTCCACCGCCAGCACACTTTCAGCCTTAATGGTGCGTTTAAAAGTGATAATACCGCTTGCGTAGTCCACGGTATAGTCCGTACCGCGGGTTAAAAGTTCCCACTTGGCGGTATAGGTGGAACCGCCCAAAAAGTCCTCGGCGTTTAAGGTTACGGGCACATAATCGGACGAGGTATCGTTGTTATCCAAATAAATTTCTTCCGAACCTGGGGAAATGGAACCGATATACGCCCGCCATTGGGAATAGGCATCGTCCAAGGTGGTATCCCGCGCGCCGTCGGGCACGTTTCCGCCGAAGGTCAAATCGTAATACGTCCGGCGGATGTAGTCTTTATCCGCCAAGGAAACGATTTCCGCCACGCTGCTGCCTACGAATTGCTTTTGCTTGCTGGAACCCTTGGTTTGCGAACCGATTAAATAAAGGTTGGCATTTTGGTGCTGTAAGTGCATTTTGGCACCGAAGAGTTGCTTTTCGTAGGCGATAAATTCCGTCTGAGGCAGGGACAAATTGATATCGCCAAACTCGGCCAGTTGCACCAGTTCCCCCGGTTTGCCGCGGTAGGCTACGGAGATACTCTTTTCCTCTTCGCGCTGGTCGTCGTAGTCAATATCCACAAACACGCGTTCCAAAATTTTACCCTGCATTTTTAACTGCAACTGCTGGTCCATTTCAAAACTGCTGTCGCTGCGTTCGTCCACGCTATTGTTGTCGTCTTTCTTATATTTTTTAGCCGCCATTTTAAAGCCCAGCACATAGCGGCCCGTAAGCGCGATACTCGTGCCGTACAAGGGCAAGGACAAGGTGGGGTTTAAAAGCGTTAAATCGGGGATGGGCTCGGGCTCTTTATCCAGTTTATAAGCCCCCTCTACGGACGTAACCGCCTGACGCCAGAACTCGTTGGAGTATTTTAACAGGTTTGCGTCGTCTGGCGGGTCCTCCAAGGCCAGTTTTTCTTCCTCTTTGGCTTGCTGGTCTTCCCTAAAAATATCGTACTGGTCCGTATCCACCAACCGGTACGGAAGCGACTGCGCGCCCGCCGGGAGAGCGAACGTAAATTGCAGGATAAGCAGTACAGCCAAGGCTTGGCGCAGCAGTTTAATTAGGGGATAAAGCCTCATTGTTTCATTTTATAATATTTGTTTTGACGGCGGGGGACGAAAAAGGAAGCCTCGTCGGCTTCCTTTTAAGTTAAGGGGAAAAACACCTACGGGTGCTCTATATCCACCGTAACGGTGCGGGCCACTTCCCGGTGCTTTAAAATATCCAGTTCCAACGCATCCCCGGTTTGGGCCTGCGTGAATAAGGCTTCCAGTTTGGCCGGGTCAAAGGGGAGCGGATAAGCGGGCAGATAGACCTTTTCCTTTACCTTGCCGCGGGTATTTAACAAGCGCACTTCGCCCACACTCTCGCCGGACGATACCCAAAAGGCCGTATGCCCGTTTAGTTTGTATTCCAACATTGGAATCATCTTCTGCTCGTAATTGCCAATCAGCCACGGCAGCGTAAAGCGCGCATTGGCGGCAAAATAGTGGTACGCATCGTGGTTAAATCCGTCAATAATGCCCACCACTTCGCCCGCTTCATTAAGTACCGGGCTGCCGCAAAAGCCGTCCAATTTAAAGGGCGTGTGCTCGCTCTGCATCGTCAGTTTAATGCCTTCACCGTTCACAAGCCTCAAACTGTCCAGGCGCGCCAACCCTTGCACCGCATAGGGGCTACCCCAAGCGGCCAGTTTATCCCCCGGTTTAGGGGCTTGTTTGGCCAGGTGGAGCGGTTTAACAAAATCGGCCGCGTCCAGCGGAAGTTCCACAATAGAAGAATCAGGCGAGTTAATGCCATACGCCCCGGCGGCGGACACAAACAAGCGGTCGTAATCCCGGTATTCGCCTTTTTCGTTAAATACGCGCAAATGGACCATATTGCCTTCGCCACCCACCACGTGGTAGGACAGCACCGCATACAGCCGCCCGCTGCCCGAGCGGACCACAAAGCCGCTACCGATTAAAGAACCTGTAAAAATGTTATGGGCTTCCAACAACGAGGCCCCAATATGCGCTTCTGCCGGGTGAACTTTTGCCCCCTCGCTGATAAGTGCTGTCCGGGCCGAAGAGTGATGCGGCACCAAGGCCCTAATCTCCGGCGTAAGGGCAGACACCACCGGGGCACGCCAAACGTGCGGCGGCACCACATTGGGCAATTTTACCGGGCGAACGGCCACCTCTACGGCTGCCGTTTTGGGCAAAGCCACTTTCGGCGCTTTAACAGGCGCTTCCACGGCCTTGCGCGCAGAAAAGACCCGTTTTAGTAACGAGAACTTCTGCGCAAACACACTGGGCGCAATAAATAATAAACAAATAAATAATGTAAAAACTCTCATACTTTTATTATATATTTCCGCTTATCCTTTCTGCCAGGGCCAAAGGTCCCAATAGCGCCTGGGCACTTTGGACCAATTTCTCCCCCCGGCTTTCGTTATATTTTGTTAGAATAAGATATATGCACATCAGCATTTTTACCAAATACATCGCCAAAAGCCTGCTGACCTTTTTTGTCGGCGTGCTGGGCATTTTGACGTTTGTTATCTTTATGAACCACTTTATCCGCGTGCTGGATATGGCTATGACGTACGGCACCAGTTTTATGTGGATAGTGTCTTCTCTTTTAAACATTATGCCTGATGTGTTTTGTTTAAGCGCGCCGATGGCCTTTCAAATTGCTATTTTGCTCACGCTGACCAATAAGAGCGAACACGGCGAACTGATTGCCCTGCGCGCGGCGGGGTTTTCGTTTAAAGAAATTGTCCGCCCGCTTCTGTTCTGCGCCATTATTTTATCTGTCATTTTGGTAATTATGGGCAACTGGCTGACCCCGCGCAGTTACAAACAATTTTTAAACCGCCGCAACGAAGCCCGCAGTAAAATTACCAAGGTAAACTTGGAGCCTAAAACCTTTTTGAACCTGGGCGAGTGGGATTTGTATTTAGAGGATTTGGATAACAAAACCGACGTGGCGCATATGATTCACTTGATTAAAAAGGCGGACAGCGGCGCACTTTCCACCAAGGTAAATGCCGCCACGGGCAAAGTGATTTTGACCGATACCGCTATCGGCCTGCAACTAAAAGACGGGCAAATGCAACGCTTGGACGAAAAGGACCAATCGTCCATTATCGCCGCCAATTTTGACGATTACACAATGAGCATTTCCCTGTTAAAGGCGCAAACCCGCCGGTTGCGCGTAGGGGAAATGAGCAGCACCAAACTCTTGCGCCGCCTGCGCGCTATGCCGCTGGACGAGGAAACCGTCAACGAATACAAAACCGAAATCAGTATGCGCAACGTACTGGCCTTATCGCCCATTATTTTGTTATTTGTCAGTTGCCCGATTGGCTTTTCTTTGGGCAAACGCACCAATAAAGGCTGGGGGATGCTGTTTAGCGTAATTATCATTTTTTCCTTTTACCTGTTAATGACGTTAGGCCTTTCCCTCGGTAAAAAATACGGCTTTTTGGCCTATCCCGGCCCGTGGCTGCCTATTTTTGTAGGCATAGGTGCGGCCTATTACCTGTGGAAGAAGAGGTTAAATATTTAATGCGTATTTACAACTATATTGCCAAAAAGTTTTGGGGGCCGTTCTTCTTTGCGCTGGGCGTGTTTACCACGCTGGTGGTACTGGGCGATACGTTTGAAAAAATGAAGAATTTGAGCAACGGCACCACCACTATTTTGGATTTGCTTTCCTACTCGTTAGCCACCTTCCCCAACTGGCTGACAACCATTATGCCCGTGGCCTGTTTGCTGGGCGCAATTTCCGTCATTTCCGAAATGGTTTCCAACGGCGAGTGGACGGCCTGTGTGGCGGGCGGCTTTGCCCCACGCCAACTGTTTAAACCCGTTATTATGTGCATTTTACTTGTGGTGGCAGGCACTATGTTTATGCAAGAATTCGTCGTGCCGCCCCTCAACCTAAAAGCCGACAAAATTTACTACACGCGCATCAGCCCCTCGGACAATTTCAACCCGGACACGGAATATGACGTTGTGATAAAGGTTTCCCCTACGCAAATGCTCTTTGCCAAAGAGGTGGATTTAAAAAAGGGCACTATGACAAAAGTTTCCTTGGATTCTTACAACGACGCCTGGGACATTGCGGACCAAATTGTAGCCGACCAAATGGTGTGGGATAAGGACACTAAAAACTGGCTGTTTTCCAACGGCATTAAGCGTACCTTTGTGGACGAAATGGACACCACCGAACAACACTTTGAGCAGGAAAATTCCCCCGTCAGCCTCCGCCCGGACGAAATGTCCGTCAATAAAGTGGAAGATAAACTGTTAAGCATACGGGATTTAACCAAACGCATTAATTTTTATAAACAAAGCGGTCTTGCGCACTACGCCACGGAAACAATGCGCCAATCCCGCTTGGCCACGCCGTTTGTAACGGTAATTATGTGCTTACTGGGGATGCCCTTTGCTATCAGCGTGCGCCGCAAAAGCAAAATCGTAAACATTATTGCTTCTATGGTGATTGCGTTTACGTTTTGGTGGCTGATGTCTATGTTTACGTCCATTGGCGAAAACGGCTATATTAACCCCTTTATTGCGGGCTGGGGGCCTGTTATTGTTTTTGGCGCGGTGGTGTTTTTTGAATTTAAGTGGATGAAATTATAACACTAGCCAAGGCGCGCAAAAGTTTTTATAATAGTTTTAGTTGTAAAACTGCCCTAGACCAGTTATGTTTAGGATAAAATTTGCATCTGTTTTTGGAACCGTATGCAGAATACGGTGCGCTGCCGGGATACCGGCGGCTCAACTCTAATCCAAAAGCAGTCGTTTTAAGCACGGAATAAACGGCCTAATTACCCGTTTGTTCCGTGCTGAGTGCTTTCTGCCATATTTTATATGGCAGAAGGCCACGGCTGTTATTTTTTGGGTTATTAGAGTTGGCTCAAATATAGCAGCCGTTTTTGTTTGCCTATTTTTCCAAAACAGAGCACGAGGAGAACTTATGCAAACAAACCACTTGGGCTTTACGCTCATAGAATTGCTGGTAGTTGTGCTGATTATCGGCATTTTAGCCAGCGTTGCCCTTCCGCAGTACGAAAAAGCGGTAGAAAAATCCCGCGCCGCCGAAGCCATAACAATGTTAAATTATATGCACAAGCAAGCCCAACTCTGTGCACTTGCAAATGGAGAAGACTGTAACAGCAAAACAAACGAAGAACTTGGAATAGAATTAGGAAACGGTTTTACTTGCCACAAAAATAGTGATAGTGAAGTTTGCTGTAATAAATATTGGTGTTATATTAACAATAGTCTTGATTGGGGGGATAGATGCGCCAGTGGTTCAGGGCTTACACCTATTGCGGCACGGGTAAATGGGATACCTGCTAATTTTAATAATGTAGATAGAAAATATTTGCTTGAAATGGAAGATTGCGAAACTGGCTCAAAAAGAATTGCTTGTTATGAAAGTGAAAAATGGTGCAAAATGTTTGGTGGAGAAGGTGTACCAATTAATTAACAAATAAACCCCGGGGAAAAATCCTCGGGGTTTATTAGTTGTTAGCGCAAAATTTAACAAACGGTTTTAAGAACGGCTTACGCGGTCTATGGCCGACAGTAAGTCGTCCGTGTCAAACGGCTTATACAGCACGCCATTTGCGCCCAACCGCTCGGCCTCTTCCAAAATGGAATCTTGCCGTAACCCCGTAACAATCAGCACTTTTACCTGCGGGGCCATTTTTTTAAGTTTCGCTAAAATATCCAAGCCGTTTTCCGTCGGGAAGAACACATCCAGCAAAATAAGCCCTACGCCGCGGCCTTCCAGTTTGGAAAACAACTCCGCCGACCCGCCCGCTTCAAAGGCCACTTCAAAGCCGGAGGATTCCAGCACATTTTTAATGGCGGAGCGCAAAATAACAGAATCGTCCACTAATGCGATTTTTAACATATTATTTTACATACGGGGCCATTAATTTTTCCCCGAAATCAAGCAAGGCCTGCGTGTCTTTTTTAGTGGCCGTTTCGGCATACACGCGCAAGAGCGGCTCCGTGCCGGACGGGCGCAAGAGCAGCCACTCGTCATTTTCAAAAATGATTTTTAAACCGTCAAAGGTAAGCGTTTCGGCAATGCGCTGGCCATTGATTTTTTTCGGCAGTTTTTTGCGCATTTTTTCCGCCATTACGGCCTTATCCACGGGTTTGGCTAACGGTAAATCCCGGCGCATATAAACGGACGCACCGTATTCGGCGGCCACCGCGGCGCACAGTTCGCTGGCTTTTTTGCCCGTTTGGGCCATAATGTCCAAAAACGCCAAGGCCACCGTCAGGCCGTCGCGGTCCGGCAAATTGCCCTTCCAGGCAAACCCGCCCGATTCTTCCACGCCAAAGGCCACATCGTCCAAATTCATACGCTCGGCTACATTTTTAAAGCCAACGCCCACTTCTTCAAACAGCATTTCGTGCTGGCGGGCGATGCGCTTTAACAGGTAGCCCATAGAAACGGTCTGCACGATTTTGCCGTCCAATTTTTTGTGCTTAATAAAATAGTCGCACAGTACGGCGGCAATCACACACGGGGTCAAATAAGTGCCCTTTTCGTCAATTAAGGCCACGCGGTCGCCGTCGCCGTCAAAGGCTACGCCCAAAGCGGCCTTTTTGGCAACCACCGTTTTTTTAAGTTCGGTCAAATTCTTTTCCACCGGCTCGGGCTGGCCGCCGCCAAAGGTGGGGTCGTGCTCGGCGCGCAGGGCAATTACCTGTTTTTCGGGCAGGAACTTTTCCAAATAGCCCGCGGCCGCACCGTACATATAATCCATTACCACTTTGCCTTTAAAGGCCTTCAATTTTTTGGCGTTGATGTGGCTGGCTACATATTTAAAATAGACGTCGGTAACGTCCTTTTTGTCGGCCTTTTGTCCGTACAAGAGCAGGACGGAATTTTGGTCCAGCAGTTCCTCTACTTCCTTGGTTACGCGCGCAGGGGCCGAACCGCCCGCGAGTTTGATTTTAATCCCGTTGTAATTAGCCGGGTTGTGGCTGGCGGTAACCATAATGCTCATCCAGCATTTGCTCATACTCAAACAAGCGGCCACCGGGGTAGAAATCGGGGTGGAAGAAAGAGTAACATCAATTTTGTTAGCGCGGAAGATACTGGCAATATCAGCGGCGAACAAGTCCGACATAAAGCGTCTGTCGTACCCGACAAAAATTTTAGGGGCCTTAGAGCCTTCCTCGCCCGGAGCGTTTTCGTTGATATAATCCGCCAACGCCTGTGCCATACGGCGCACGTTTTCAAACGTAAAATCCCAAGCAATCACGCCTCTCCAACCGTCGGTGCCGAACTTAATTTCAGATGCCATACTTTCTCCCGTTAAAAATAATAAATCTACAATGTCTTACAATTTCCGCTTTTGCTGTTTAGGTTGTTTTATCTTTTAAGCCGTTCCCGCCGATATTAGGAGCGCCTATAAAATAAATTTTAAGAGTGGCAAAGGCCTGACTTGTTTGAGCCGTTTAGGCGAGTTGTCAGGCAGCCCTTTAAAATTTCATTTTATGCTCCACTATCGGCTAGCCTTTTTGGTAACTTTTTCTGCAATGAGAAAAAGTTACAAAATATTTTTTGAAACTTCACTTTTTAATTGCGCCGGAAATTTGTGCCGGTTTCTAGGCGCGGGCAAAGGCAGGATATATGAAAATATCTAACTGCGCCCGCAACAACGAAACCGTCCAAATTTACAAGCAAAAAAGTGGAGGTGGGGGGATTCGCACCCCCGTCCGAACATCTTCTCCATCCGGGCACTACAAGTTTAGCCTTGCTTAATTAACCGCAAACTAAGCGCAAGGCGGCACGTTTGCGGTTTGGTTCGTTGGTCTTAGGCAAAGCCGGACGAACCGCGCCTGCTTTGCAGCGTTCCATATATTGACCGCAATCCGCTAGCGTATGGAAGACACCAGCGGCGCGGTGGGACTAAGCGTTAGCCCAAGCGACTTGATTGTCGTTAGTTATTTTTGTGGCCCTATTTTAGCCGGCCTGGCCAACCGGCACTTGCTCCCGGGCGGCAACAGATACCCGTCGAATCTATTACACCCCCGTAAAATACGGAAATTGTCAAAGAACGCTTCCTGTTAATTAGCATTATATTGTATCATTTTCTTATAACAATTTTGACAAAGAAAGGCAACCTTATTATGTATGTAAGCACAAAACCGACTGTGTATTTGATTGACGGGCTGAACCTGGTACGCAGTTTTTTATACGAATTTGCCCGCACGGAAGAGGAAGTAACCGCGGACTTTTTGGACTTTTTAACCGACATCTCGCAAGACGAACATTACGCTATGCACCAATACGAGGTAATTTTTGACGGTTCCTTCCGCCCTATTGGCCCGCTGTACCGCGGCGGCGTGCATATTTCGTTTTCGGAAGAGGACAGCGCCGACCAAATTATTTACGAGCGCGCGGACTTTTTGAGCCAAAGCGGCCAGCGCGTAATTGCGGTAACCGACGACAGATTGTTGCAAGAAGCCCTAAAAAAATTAGGCGTAAAAACGCTCTTTTGCCGTAAATTTTACAACGGGCTTAAAACCTTTGACAAGTAAATATCGGGCGACAACACAAAACAATGTACAAGTGCGTATTTTTTTGTTAAAATAAGTCTATAAGAGGGCTGGTGGCGGAATGGCAGACGCGACAGACTTAAAATCTGTTGACCGCAAGGTCGTGGGGGTTCAAGTCCCCCCCTGCCCACTTAAAAATCCTGCCATTTAATTACACCCACCAGTACGAAAAATATGTTAGAAGACATCAACCGTACGCTTTCCAAATGTTTTGGCTGGGTCAGCACCGTTTTGCCCCTGGGGCTTAAATTTTTCGCAATCGCCGTGGCCGTGGCCGCGGTCTTTTTGTTTTTTGACTTCCGCACGCTCGGCATTTTATTCCTGCTGATTGGCTGCTTCTGCGCGTTCTTCTTCCGCGATCCGAAGCGCGAAACCGTGTTTGCCGATGACGAAATCGCCTGCCCGGCGGACGGAACCGTTCTTTCCATTAAAACGGAAGACGACCCCAACTCCGTGGTGGTGCGCATTTTTCTGTCTATCTTTGACGTACACGTCCAACGCGCTACCGTAAACGGTAAAATCGGCGATATTTTCTACAACAAAGGCACTTTTTTGTTTGCCAATAACCCCGGCGCCGATAAAAACGAACGCAACTTAATCCAGATTTTTAAAGACGGCGATACCGCCCGCTTTGCCCACGTGGAACAAATCACGGGTGCCATTGCGCGGCGCATTGAGTGCTGGGTAAATACCAAGCAGGATATTAAAATCGGCGGGCATTTGGGTCTGGTGCGTTTTGGTTCCCAGGTGGCCGTATATCTGCCCAAAGAAAAAGTGCGCGTATTGGTAAAAGAAGGCCAAAAGGTGCAGGGCGGCATTACCGTTTTGGGCTTGTGGAAATAGAGGATTTTATGGAAGAAAACAAAGAAACCAAGGTTGTTGAAAAATTAAAACACACCGGCGCTATGACGGCCCCCTCGCTTTTTACGCTGGGCAATTTGGCGTGCGGCTTCTTCTCCATTTTGGCGGCGTCCAAGGGTAACTTTGCCCACGCCGGATGGCTGATTTTGTTCGCAATGGTGTTTGATATGTTTGACGGCCGCGTGGCCCGCCTGTTGGGTGCGGAAAGCAACTTTGGCGTGGAAATGGACTCCTTGGCCGATGCGGTTTCCTTCTGCACGGCTCCGGCATTACTGATGTATTTCTTTGTGCTTCATACGCAGCCCTTGTGGGGTGCGCCGATTGCGTGCGTGTATGCCTGCTTTGGCGTACTGCGATTAGCCAAGTTTAACGCAATGGCCTATGCGGGCCAAGGCTCCAAAAAGTATTTCTCCGGCTTGCCCACTCCGGCGGCGGCGGCTATTTTGGCCTCGTTTGCTATTTCTTACAGCATTATGCTGGGCGATATGGGCGGGAGAAATATCCACTTTTTAGCAATGTATTTGCCGCACTTGTATAATTTTGTGTGGTTTGCGATGTTGGTACTTTCGTTGTTAATGGTATCCAATATTCCGTATGCCGCCTTTAAAGCCAAACGCGAAAAACGGTTAAGCGTGTGGGTGTTACTGCTGATTGTGTTTTTGGTGGTAATGCTGATCCGCTTCCCGCAGGACGTGATTTTTATCGTCTTCTCGCTCTATGTAGTGTTCGGCTTATTGGCCGTACTCTACCGGGCGTTTAGAGGTATTAAAGTAGAAAAATAAATTTGCTATCAAAAAAATCCCGGGGTCCAAATGACTCCGGGATTTTTTATTGTGTAAAACTTACCAGTTTTTGTGCCGCCAGAACATCATTACCAGCCACACCAAAATCAAACATACGCCCATCAGCATCCAAAACGCGTCCGGGTGATTGGCCAAGGGCAACGCCACGTTCATACCGTATGCGCTTACCACAAAGGTAGGCACCATCATCCAAATGGTAATTACGTTTAACTTTTTAATCAGCAGGTTTAAGTTGTTATTTACGATAGAAGCGCGCGCATCCAGTAACTGTGCCAAAATGTTGGAATAAATATCCGCCTGCGTTTTGCATTGCATATTTTCTACGATGATATCGTCCAGCATTTCCTCGTCTTTTTCGTCAAAGCCGATGCGGGCGGACAGGTTACGCGTTTTTTCAAACACAAAGCCGTTGGAGGTAATAGCCTCGGCGTAATACACCAAACTTTTTACCAAACTAAACAGGTTCAAAAGGTAAGTGTTATCCACGGACTCGGTGATTTTATCCTCAATTTCTTCCGAAATCATATGAATAATGCGCAAGTGTTCCACATAGTGCGAAATGGAGTTATATACCAGTTTCAAAAACACTTCTTTGATAGACGAAACCGAGTGGAACCGCTTGCCCACAAACAGCGGGATATCCTCCGCCAACACCACAATTAATTTATCCTCAAACAAAAACATCCCGACGGAAGCAACCTTAAATTCCAACTGGTCCTTGCCGGAATAATTTTTGGGGCGTTTATAAATCATTGCGATATGTTCGGGCTCAAACTCCAAGCGCGGCAATTCATCCGGGTCCAGCGCAGAGGCCAAGGTGTGTTCGTCAATTTGATAAGTCTCCACCAAAAACCTCTGTTCGTCCACCGTCGGGTTTGTATATAAAAATACCTGCGCGGAAGAAGAATCGGTTTCCAGCAGTTTTTTATCTTTGATTTCGTATTTTTTAAGCATTTTACGCCTCTTGGCCGGATGGTATATATTTAAATGATACCACCTACAAACCGCCTTGTAAAGTTTTTTACCGTCCTATTTGCGGGCAAAGGCCAACTCCTGCGACAAATATGTTTTGGTTTCGCTAAATACCACCCCGCGCAGGATCCATAAAGATAAAATATTGGGCACGCACATTACGGCGATTGCCGTATCGGCCAATTCCCATACCAGTTTGGGGCTCAAAAAGCCGCCCAAGCACATCATTAAAAGCCACACCACATACACAGGCTTTTCCACATTTACGCCCAAGCAAAACTGGGCCGATTTGGCGGTGTAATAACTCCACCCCACCAGCGTGGAAAACGCAAACAAGGTAAGGGACATTAGCAAGAAATACGCTCCGCCCGGCAAGGTGGCAAAGGCGCTCTGCGCCAGTTGCGCGCCAAACAGCGTGCCGCTCTGCCAATCGCCCGCTACTACCACCGTTACGCCGGAAAGCAAACAGATAACCAAGGTATCCCAAAATACCGTTGTGGCCGATACCAACCCTTGGCGCACCGGGTTAGGCGTTTGGGCCGCGGCCGCCGCAATCGCGCCGCTGCCGCTTCCGGCCTCGTTGGACAGCACCCCGCGGGACACACCGTAGCGCACCGCTTCTTTAAGCGTAATGCCTACCGCACCGCCCACCAAGGCCGTACCGCTAAACGCGCTTTTAAAAATGCAGGCTACCGCCCACGGGAATTTTTCCCAATGCAAAATAAGCACCGCCAGGCACAGTACCATATACAAAACCGCCATACCCGGCACCAACCATTTGCACAAGGCGGCAATCTTGCGCACGCCGCCTAAAATCACGCTACCCGTTAAAATTACCAGCACCGCCGTAGTTACAACGGCCGGCACGTTAAAAACGGAGCCGTAAATAGCCGCCAAAGAATTGGTTTGAATAAGCGCATCGCCAAACCCCATTAGGGCCGTAGCCGCCGCAAAAATAAGGGCGGTCTTCTTCATATTAAGCCCGTTTTTAAGCACATACATCGGGCCGCCTACATATTCGCCCGCTTCGTTTTTCTCGCGGTATTTAACGGCTAGTACCGATTCGGCATATTTGGTAGCCATCGCCAAAAAGGCGGAAAGCATCATCCAAAATAAAGCACCCGGCCCGCCAGTGGAAACCGCCGCGCTGACGCCCACGATATTGCCCGTGCCCACCATAGCGGCCAAGGCCACCACCAACGCCCCAAAACTGCTGATAACGCCCACCGAACGGCTTTTTTTGATAGAGAGAGAAATTGCGCTAAATAAATGTTTTTGGATAAAGTGCAACTTGCAGGTAAAATATAAACTGATGCCCACAATCAAAACCAACATCGGCGCCCCCCATAAGAACGCGTTTAAACTGACAATTCCCTGCGTAAAACTTTCCATAAACAAATACTCTCTTTTTTGTATAGTATATATGTGCGCAAGCGCACAACTCTAAAATTTTACAAAAATATGACTATCTTATTTCCTAAAAATAAAAAAGCCGCACTAAAAGAAATTTCCACCCCCGCCGGTTATGTAAACCACGTGGCCGCCGGGCTGAAACTGCCGGGAAAGGCTGTTCTGTGCCCCATTTCCTCCTTAACGCGCTATGTAGAAAGCCACGCCAAGTATAAAAAATACAACTGCGAGGCGGACATTTACGTTTTGGAAGGGCAAAATTTGTGCTATGTAACCAATTTCGGTTCCGGCGCGCCGGGTATGGCAATGGCCTTGGAGGTGTTAATTGCGCTGGGCGTAAAAGAATTTGTGTTTATCGGCCTGGCGGGCTCGTTGCAAGAAGAAGTGGAACCGGCCGACATTGTGCTCGCGAGCGAGGCCCTGTGCGACGACGGAACTTCCCCCTGCTACACGAATAAAGAAACCGCCAAACCCGCCAAAACGCTTTTTAGCAAACTTGCCAAGCAGTTGGAAGCAGACGGCAAAAACTTTCACACCGGACGCAACTGGACCACGGATGCTATCTTCCGCGAAACCAAGGCCGAGGTAAAACATTACCAAAAAGAAGCCGTTTTGACGGTGGAAATGGAAACCGCGGCGTTTTACGCCATTTGCGCCAAACGCAAGGTACAGGGCGCGGCGGCCTTTGCCGTGAGCGACGTATTAGCCCGCTACAAATGGGAACCGCACTTTGGCGAAAAGCCGATTTTCCGCGCGCTAGAAGATATTTTTACCGCCGCGCAGAAAGTGCTTAAATAATCTAATTGGCAATAGAATAACAAAAAGCCCCCGGGGACTTTAAAAGTACCCCGGGGTGTTTTATAAAACTTAATAATTTTTACCAGCCGTTTTTAGTATAATCGGCCGAGCACATCATACATTCATTTTCAGTAGTAGTTGAACACGACGTATGTCCGCCACCACCATAATCACAATCGCGATCTAGCGTAATATAGGCACAAACTGTACCAATAGATGAACACGATTTGCCTTCTACATCTCCTTCACAACGACCGGAACTTTTTATTTCATCACTATAAGTACAACTTTTCCATACAGCCGCACCCGCCGTCCAGCACACCGTGTCCGTTTTAGCGGCGGACGGGCAGCACTCGCTCTTGTGGTTGGCCTTATACGTGGCATCACTACAAGTTTTTACTTCCGGGGTAGTAGCCCCGTTGCAATTTGCAAGCGCCAAAAGTTTTACCTTTTGGTTATCACTTGTTACGCGGTCTTCCCATTTTAACG
>CAVKWQ010000014.1:0-30862 GCA_963660385.1 Muribaculaceae bacterium | reverse complement strand
CCCGGGCAAAATTTCCGTCAGGAAATTTATGCAGGGCGAATTCCTCCCTCTCCGTTGTAAATTAAATTCCTCGCATAAGTGAGGATTTTAATTTACAGGAGAGTTGGAGCAACACCAACTGCTTGGTGTTGCGTAGGGAAAGGCAGAGCGATGTTTTTGTTTGTGCTCTTACGGTTCCGCGGCGCACAAGGCAAAAACCGCGGGCCCGGGCGGCAGGCATTTTACGTCAGTAAAATGACCGGAAACCAAAGCCCCCTTTCGCGCCTAGAATAAACTAGTTTTAGTTTGAAAAAGAACCGCTCTTTTGGGGTTGGGAAACCGGGAACTAGGGGCACGGGCATTTTAGCCCGGAAGCCGAAGCACGGCACAATAAAAAATTTCAGTTCTTTTCAATTTTGGAAAACAAAGTACAAACTATGGAACAATTAAGCAATATGCCTCTGTGGGCACAAATTTTATCAATGGGCAGTTTTATGTTCGCAAGCGGCGTGCTAATGACCCGTCTCCCGCTCGCTCCGGCAATTATATTGTCCTTTTTCTACTTATATGGCGTGTTTACAAAAGCCCCGTCTCTACCGGCTTTTATTTTACAACAACCGTGGAAATGGACGTTTGTCCACGCCGGGATTATCGGCTTAATCTTGGTATTGGGTATTGCGTTAGCCATAAGCCTTATTCTTTCCAATGACAAGGATGGCGTCGGCACGGGGATGTGGGGCGCGTATGGGTTAGTTGCTATTGGCGTTATATTTGGATTACTGGTATTAATAACACTTATCCCGGCTTTTATTAAATGGATTCATCTTTTGAAAGTGCTTCCCGGCGCACAATGGCAAACGATTGTCTGGTGCGTACTGTTTGGACTTGGAATCCTAACAGGCTTAGGTAGTGTGTTCGGGGATTCCATTATCCGGCAAATAATAAGTCCGGCAGTACTTGCAATGGTTGTATGTGCCAGTAGTTTATACGCTATTTCCAGCGGATATAATCAACAAGGAATTATTTTAGGAAGCATCTCTGGTTTATTGGTTTTAATTATGCTTTATCAAGGAATAGTACGAACCCTACTGCTTTTTTTGTAACCTTGTTTCTGACTCAAATTTTATGACCACAAAAATTACTTTTTTAGGAACGGGTAATGCACTCGTTACCAAATGTTATAACACTTGCTTTGCCTTACAATACGCGGGCGAAACTTTCCTCACGGATGCGGGCGGCGGGAACGGCATTTTGGCCCAGTTGGAAAAGGCACATATCGCCGTATCCTCTATCCACAATTTATTTTTAACCCACGGGCATACCGACCATATTCTGGGCGTAATTTGGGTTATCCGTATGGTGGCCTCGCTCTATACGCGCGGCAAACACGCGGGGCTTACTATTTTCTGCCACGATGAGTGCGAACAGAAACTGCGCACCTTCTGCCAAATGACGCTAACCGCCAAATTGCAGGCGGTATTGGATAACGGTATAAAATTTGTCTGCCTAAAAAACGGGGACAATTTTCAAGCGGGACCTTTTAAGAGCACAGCCTTTGATATTTTATCCACCAAGGCCAAACAGTTCGGCTACCGTTTAACATTGCCGGACGGAAAAATTTTAGTATGTCTGGGCGACGAACCGTATAACCCGGCGTGTTTGTCCTATGCCCAAAACGCCGATTATTTGCTGTCGGAAGCGTTTTGCCTGTATGACGAGCGGGAGGAATTTAAGCCCTATGAAAAACACCACTCCACCGCCCTGGACGCGGCGCGCGTAGCCCAGGAACTGCAAGCCAAAAACTTGGTTTTGTACCACACGCAAGACAACAACCTGGCCGCCCGCAAGACACTTTATACGGCCGAAGCCAAAAAGGAATTTTCCGGCCCTGTTTATGTGCCGGACGACTTGGAAAGTTTGAAAATTTAGTTTAAAAGGCCGTCCTTCCCGGGCGGCTTTTTAATTGACGTAAAATTGCTTTTAGCGTTTTCCTTTTGATATAATTTTTATAGGTTTCCGTCGGAGAAATCCGCCGTTTGAAACCGGCCGGGCGCGGCTCATTAATCCCCCCGGTCCAAAATTATGGCTTGTATAACATCCGCATTACCTTCTACCAATGAATTATTCGTCGTGTCCCTTTGGGGCCACGTCCATCCGTACGCTCCGCTAAATTGAGACGGTTTTACTTTTGCTACCCTAGAAGTACCTTGTTGTATAAAAATTTAAAGTGAGACTGTGATCTATGAAGAAATATACCCTTTTCATAGCGCTTGTTGTGGCGCTGTGCGCGTGGGAGTTACCCGCGCGGGCGGAAGAGCATACGCTTTCCCTACAACAAATGTTCCAACTGGCTGACCAAAACAATAAAAAGTTGCAAGCCAGCCAAGCCGCCGTACAGACATCCTCCTCCGGCGTAAAAACGGCTAAAAACGCCTATTTGCCGGACATTAATCTGTCCCTATCCGTCGGTTACAACGGCGACGCTACGGTAATGGACAGGGATTTTTCCCACCGCACCAGTGCGCCGATACCGTCCTTTGGCAACAACTTTGCCTTGGAAGTTACGCAAGTTATTTTTGCGGGTGGCGCGATAAAAAACTCCGTAAAACTGGCCAAACTCCAAGAGCAAATAGCCGCCTTAAATAACGAGCAGGACAAACACCAAATCCATTTTTTAATAGCGGGCAATTACTTGGAATTAAATAAAATCCAAAACCAATTACAAGTGTTTGAAAGCCATATCCGACAGACGGAAACTATGCTGGATAATATGCGCCAGCGCTACCAACAGGGCGTAGCGTTGCAGAACGATATTACCCGCTACGAACTCCAACTGCAAAATTTGCGCTATTCCAAAATTGAACTGGAAAATACGCGCCAAATTTTAAATGACCAATTAGTTTCCGCCCTTGGCCTGCCCGCGCAAGACACTATCCGCATTAATAGTACGGACAAACCGCAAGGGGCGGACCTGCCCAAAGAACATTGGCACAAAACCGCGCAAGATGCCTCCGCCGTGCTGCAACTGGCCGATTCCGCCGTCAAACGCCAGCAAATTTTGCGCAAAACCGCCAAGGCCGAACGCTATCCGCAGATAGCCCTGTTTGCGGCGGACCACTTGGACGGCCCTATTACGATTGATATCCCCGCCATAGACAATAACCTAAACTATTGGACGGCAGGCATTGCGCTCCGTTACAATTTAGGCAATTTTTACCAAACGGGTAAAAAAATCAAAGAGGCGGACCTCGCCTTAACGCAGGCCCAAAAGGAGCAGGCCTCCGCTAAGGAAGACCTGCGGCTCGCCGTGGAAGCGGCGTATATCCGCTACCAAGAAGCCTTCTCGCTCCTTGCCACCAAAAAGAAAAGCGTGGAACTGGCCCAGCGCAACTATAATGTTGTCAGTTACCGCTACGAAAACGGCCTCGTGCTGATTACCGACTTGTTGGACGCGGCGGCCCAAAAGTTGGATGCGGAACTGCAAGCCGTCAATGCGGAAATCAATATCACCTACAACTTTTACAAATTACAATTCGTTTCAGGCATTTTATAAAGGAGTTTTTATGTTTAACCAATTAAATATCCGTACCAAAAAGAACATCACCAATATTTTTATCACGGCGTTTATCGTCATCGGGCTTTTGTGGCTGGGTTCGCTGTTTATCCATTTAGGGGGCGAATATACCAACAATGCCCAAATCCGCCAGGAAATCATCCCCGTTTTAAGCCGCGTACAGGGATTTATAAAAGACGTAAATTTTGAGGACTTCCAAACCGTGCACAAGGGCGATGTTTTAGCCACCATTGAGGACAGCGAATTCCGTTTGCGTTTGGCGCAGGCGCAGGCCGACTGCCACGAGGTGGAAATCCAACTGGAAAACGCCCACGCCGATTATATGCGCTACAAAAATCTGTTGGATAAAAAAGCCGTTACCCGCCAACAGTTTGACGCCGTAGCCACCCATTATAAAACCTTAAAGGCCAAACTGGAAGAGGGCAACCAAACGGGCGTTTGCAAGGCTGCCTTGGATTTAGCCAAACTCAATTTATCCTACACGGTTATCACGGCCCCGTGCGACGGGGTTACTTCCCGCAAGGCCATTAACACTGGGGAACTGGTTATGCCCGGCAAACAAATTGTTTCCGTGGTGGACAGTTCCCGCAAATGGGTAGTGGCCAACTACCGCGAAACCCAACTCAAACACATTAAACCCGGCAGCAAGGTGGAAATAACCGTGGACGCCTTCCCGGGCGTTACCTTTGAGGGCGAAGTGGAGGCTATTTCCGGCGCGACAGGGGCGCAGTTTTCGCCCGTATCGTCCGACAATTCCGCCGGGAACTTTGTAAAGGTGGAACAGCGCGTACCCGTTAAAATTGTCTTTACCCAAAATAACCAAGCCGGGCAGTTGGCGCGGTTAGCCTCGGGTATGAACGCAGAGTGCAACGTAAAATACTAAAATTATGACCGAGCAGAAATTTAGATTCTTGTCTTTTAAGGACTGGATTCCCGACCCGCTGCGCTTTTGGATATACATCCTGTTTTTGTTGGCCTTCCAGTTTTCCAACGGGATGTATTTCAGCGCAATGAGCCAAATGTCCGGCGGTTTATCACTGACGATGAACGACGTTAAAATGCTCAGTTATGCAATGCTGATGGGGCAAACAATGTTCTTTCCGCTGGCCTTCCGGCTGAAATTCCGTTTTACCAACCGGACTTGTTTGCTCTCAGCGGCGTGCGGGCTGGCGCTGTGCAACTTAATTGTGCCCCACGTGCACAACTTGCTGGCCTTGGTCTTTTTATGTTTTGTGGGCGGGTTAATACGTTTATGGGGCACCTTTGAGTGTCTTTCCACGCTAATGCCCAAGATTGCCCCCACGCATAATTTTGCGCTCTTTTTATCGTTCGTCTTTTTTATCGTACTGGGAGTAATAAATTTGTTTGACTTAATTTGCGTGCGCATTATTTATTATTACCGCTGGGAATACCTGCATTATACGGCCACGATATTATTGGGGCTGGTGTTTTTAGCGGCTTATTTTATTATGCAGCCGCACCGCATTGCCCCCAAAATGCCGCTTTTGGGCTTGGACGGATACGGGTTTATTTTGTGGAGTGCGTTTTTATTGCTGCTTATTTTTGTAGCGCAATACGGCAACCAACTCAACTGGCTCCACTCGCCCTATATCCGTGCGGCCCTAGGCGCGGCGTCATTGGCCTTTGGCTTTTTGCTGATTCGGATGAACTATTTTAGGCACCCGTTTTTGGATATCTCCTCCTTCCGCTCCAAACATTTAACTGTTATTTTGTGGTTATTTTTGTTTTTGGGGATATTACTGGAAGCCAAAAGCGTACTGCAAAATATTTTTACCAGCGGAATTTTGCAGTTTGACGCCATTAACCTCTCCACCGCCAAATTATTTGAGTTTGCGGGCTCACTGGCGGGGGCGGTTACCTGTTGGTTTGCATTAAGCCGCCCCAACCGCCCCTATAAACTGATGACGTTTATCGGGATGGGCGCGGTTATTTTTTATACGGCCGCAATGTATTTCTTAGTCTCGCCCCAAACAAACTTGGAAAAACTGTACTTGCCGCTCTTTTTCTGCGGGTTCGGGCACTTGGTAATATACATTACGCTGACGGTTTATTGCCAAGCCGTAACCCCGTTTAAAAATTTCTTTCAGGTGCTGTGTATTTTGGGCCTCATCCGCACGGGTATTGCCTCGCCTATCGGCGATGCAATTTACAGCCGCGCGTTTGACGGGCTGATTTCCAAACACTTGGCCACCTTAACGGACGGGTTCAATGCGGCGCAAATGCAATTACAAGCCGTCTTGGGTGCAATGCGGGAACTCTTTGGGTGGAGTGTGGTTTTTGGCGTAATGCTGCTGGTGCTTATTTCGCTGGCGCATTTTAAAGAGGGGGCAACAAAAAGTTTCCTCTCTCTAAAAAACTTCTACAAAAAATATTCCGCTTCCGAACAAAACTCCTAGCAAAAAGCGCCCCGTTACAAGCGGGGCGCTTTTTTACATTTAGGCCGTAAAAAATTAACTGCGGTAGGGGTCCTCTTGCTCGTCCTCTTCGTCAAAATCTTCTTCTTCGGCGCGGATATCTTGTGCAAACTGCGCCCACGCCTTGCCGTCGGCCTCAAAGGTAATCGTCAGCCCCGTGTTGGAATACGGGCCAAAAACCTTATCCTCGCCCGCAAAAATGTTTTGCTCCAAGGTAATTTGCAAAATAAACGGGTCCGGGCGGTTAAAGGCCGAGCAACACCCCGGCGCCTGCCCCGGGTGCATATACAAGGACACCTTGGGCTCCAACATCGTCCAGTTGTTTTCCTTGCGCGCGGTAAGCGTTTCGGCAATAAAATCGGAAAGGTAAATATTTTCCTCGTCCTTTAACGCCACTAACTTATCGGTCCATTTTTCGCCGAAAACGCTTTCCCCCTCGCAATACAGCCCGATTTGGTATTCCATAAATTCCCCTTCGCTGCCGGGGTTAGACCAAATGGTTAAGGGCGAAATTTCCAGTTCCAAATGACCTTGCTTGCCAAACTTAATTTTTGCCATAAAACGCTCCCGTAAAAAATATCTTTGTATTTTTATTATAGTAATATTTCGCCATTTTGATAAAATATATGTAAGGATTTTTTATATATGCGTTACATTTTATATCTTTTTACGATGGCGCTCTTGTTTGTGGGCGGGATGCTGGTAGGAAATATGTTCCTGCCTGAGCGGGCCGCTACGCTGTCGGCCACCGTTTCCGTGCCGCCGCTCTCGCAAGACAACCCGGCTTTACAGGCCGTTACGCGCGACATTACAAACCGCAATTTGCTTATTTTAAATGACGCTTTAAAATCCTGCCCCGTAGTGGTAAACGACGAAAAGGACCGCTTGGTAAACCAAATCCGCCTGCGCCTGGCGATAGAAGATTTTGAACTTAAAAAGGCGCGGTTGGAACTGGAAATTGCCAAAAATACGGACACGAACCGCCCCTCGGCCCAATTTATAAAAGCCACCGAGGAGTACAATACAGCGCGCTTATACGCCGAACAACTGGCAGATGAACTTTTCCCCAAGCCGGTAGAAAAAACGACGGACGAAGATACCGCGTCCACCGACGGGAAAACCGCTGAAAATGTACCTGCCGAAAACGCCGACAAAGCCACCCCCGCGGAGGAAAAAACAACCGCCGCGGAAGCCAAATCCGCCAATAAAAAAGCCGCCTCCAATAAGAAAGCGGCTGTGTCCAAAAAATAAACTTCTTTTTTACTTATCAAAAACCGCGTAAAAGCGGTTTTTTTGCAACATACCCAAGGTCAATTACGGCCTGTTTCCTTTAATAACTCCCGGTACATTGCCAGTTGAGCACCATAGGATTCGGACGCCTGTTTGGGCGTGTATTCGCTGCGGTACGTCCAGTTTTGCTCGCCCACCGTTCCGGGCGTATTTACACGGTCCGTGGTGCCAATGATATCCTGCCACGAAAAAAGCGTAATGGCAGAATTGGAGCCCAACACACGGCGCAAAATAGCACGCTGGGTATCCAAATTAAAGGGCACATTGCCGTCCGTTTTTTGGGCGGAAATCATTTCCCAAATGTTCGCGCGTTCGTGCTGGTCCATCGTCTCCCACCAGCCGCGCACCGTTTCGGTATCGTGCGTAGAAGTAGTGGCTAAGGACACCGCGGGATAATTGCGTGGTTCGCGGTAATAGCCGTTGTCCTCGCGTTCCCAGCGCAACACCTTATAGCCCGGGATACGCAAATCCACCAACATCCGGCGGACATAATTCGGGATAACGCCTAAATCTTCACCCACGGGCAATTTGCCTTTGGCTTCGTCCAGCACCATACGCAAGAAATTATACCCGCGGTCAATTTGGTTCTGCTCGCCCTCAATGTCAAAGGAGCCCTGTTCATCACCCGGCGCAAAAACATAGGTGCGGAAGAACCCCACCAAATGGTCCAGCCGGAAGATATCATATAGTTCCGTTACGCGGCGGATTTTGCGCCGCCACAGGCTTAAATTATGGCTGTGCTGGTACACCCAGTCATAGGCTGGGAGCCCCCAGCGCTGGCCGCCCTTGGAAAATTGGTCCGCCGGGGCGCCGATTTCGTACCCCAAGCGGTAGTTTTCCCGTTCGGACCACACTTCGGCGCTGTCCAAATTCGTGCCAAAGGGAATATCGCCAAAAATCAGCACGCCCTTTTCCCGTGCAACGGTTTTGGCTTTGCGCAGTTGCAAATCTAAAATCCACTGTACATAGGCAAAGAAATTAACGTACTCGCGGTATTGCGCTTCAAACGCGTTTACGGCACTTGGTTCAAAATTTTTAAGGCCTTCGGGCCAAGCGGTCCACGTCTGCCATTTGTAAAATTCCTTTACCGCGCGGAACAGCGCATACCCGCGCAACCAGCCGGATTCCGCCGCCTGATAGGCTTCAAACGCTTGAAAACGCGCGGAATTAACAGCGGCTTCGGCCTGTAAGAAGTGCTTATATCCCAGCCACAAGGCCTTTAATTTGGCTTGTTTCACCGCGTTAAACGGCGCGCGCTTGGCCTGGTGCCACGCGGCAATATTGGCGGATAAAGAGGCTACATAATTTTTGGCCTCTTGGCTGGCGTTGATATCCTCTACCGATGAAATATCCGCATACACCGGGTCGGTGGCAAAGGCGCTCAATGCCGAATACGGGCACGTTTCGCCGGGGGCCGTTTCCTGCAACGGCAGGATTTGTACGATTTTCGTACCGAGCGAAGCAAAAAATTCCGTCCACTCTATTAAGGAAGCAAAATCGCCCACGCCCCAGTCGCGCTCCGTCTTCATTGCGGAAAGCGGCAACAAAATACCGTTTAAGCGGCCGGAAAGCACTTGGTCTTGTATCGTCATATTATTTTTTGGCGATGGCTTCAATTTCTACCGCGCTGCCTTTGGGCAAGGCTACCACTTGAATCGTGCTGCGGGCGGGCGGATTTTCTTTAAAGAAAGACGCATACGTTGCGTTCATTTCCGCAAATTTGGTTAAATCAGTCATATAAACGGTGGTTTTGACGACGTGTTTTAATGAGCAGCCAACTTCCTTTAAAATATTTTCCAAATTATTTAAAATAAGTTCGGTTTGCACCTGTACGTCGCCGCTGTAAATTTCGCCGGTAACCGGGTCCACCGGCAGTACGCCGGACGTAAAAATAAAACCGCCGTCTTCAATGGCTTGGGAATAGGGCCCAATGGCTTTGGGCGCATTGTTGGAATTAATAACTTTTTTCATATACCCCTCACAAATAATTTCGGGCAAAGGCCCGTCTGTTATATGGTAGCAAGAGGGGCGGGGGTTGTCAAACTTTTTAAGGTAAAAATATGTTTGACGCAAAACTGGAAAAAGTGTTATAATAAATTATCAAAAGAAAGCCCGAAGTTGAGAAGTTAAAAATAAAAAATAAATTTCTTGCACAACGGCAAAACTTTTAGTATAATATTTATGTTGGGTTTAACCCAAGACTTGATTAAACCCAGATAGTTTTTTTGACTGCTTTTTATGCGCTCGTAGCTCAGTGGTAGAGCATCCGCCTTTTAAGCGGGGGGCCGTGAGTTCAAGTCTCACCGGGCGCACTTTCAAATGCCCTCTTCGTCTATCGGTTAGGACGTCGGATTTTCAATCCGAAAAGGGGAGTTCGATTCTCCCAGAGGGCGTTTTTATTTTGTCTTCGCAGTTAGGCGTTTTACAAGGAAGAGGCCGAGATCCCTCTTCCTTTTTTGTTGTCTTTTTCCTCCTTTTACGACGGGAAAAAGCCTACCCGCAAACAGAAAAGTTATAATATAGGTATGAAGCGGCTATTTTCCCTTTTACTGGCGTGCCTGCTGGCATCGTGCAGTTCAATGATTCCGTATAAGGACCAAAACTTGGACTATTTAAACGGCATTGAGCAAAACCCCGACGCCTACCGCGGGCAGGTGGTTTCCTTTGGTGGCGAGGTACAAGGCGCCACCGAGGACACCTTGCGCTTGCGTCTCGTGTTAAAAATAGACGCGCCACTCTATTATTACGCCACGGGGAAGGGCGATTCGCTTTCCTATGAACTGCTTTTAGTCAGTTTCAATAAAAAGGGTATGCCACAAATGACGGGCCTGCAAAAAGGGCACCATATCAAGGTATTGGCGCGCGTGAGCAGTTACGAAAAGCGCAAAAATTTTACAGGCAAAGACATTGCGGTTCTGCATTTGTTGGCGTTTGCCATAACAGACCGCACCGCAAACAAGGATTTCTTCCGCCCGGAATCCCCGGACAAACAACTGTATGAATCGTGGAAAAAGGGCCGCCTGTTTTTTGAGGACTCCGCCCAAGATATTATTAAAAAGTATCCCGCACCTGCGCCCGTAAAATTGGCCCCGGTTATATTACCCCCGGTGGAAGAAAAAGAGGAACCCCAAGAGGAAAAACAGCCCGAAAAGGCGATTGTTTTTGACCCCGAGGACCCGCCCTTTATTCTGCCGCCGGACCCCAAGCCGGAGGAAGCCGTGCAAGAGGAAACCGCGCAAGACTCCGCCGAAAACAGTGAACAAACACCCGCGGAAACAGTTACACCAGAGCAAGAAAATGCGCCCCAAACGCCTGTTTCGGAGCCTGAAAACAACGCGCAAACAGAAGAAATTCCCGCCGCCAAGCCGGAGGAAAATTCCGCCACTTTGCCAGAAAACACCCTTTTGACCGAACAAAAAGAGCCGGAAAATGAAAAAATTTCCGAACCCGCTTCCGCGCCCATTTCGGAGGCGTTCCCCGACGACAAAAACAACCTCCCCGACGGCAAAAATGCTCCTTTAAACTGATTTTCCCAAAATAGCAAAAATTTCGCTTGCAAAATTCTAAAAATTTGTTACAATGGGGGAAAGAAGGAAAGGAGCGAGTGTATGAAAAAACTGCTAGTTCTTCTCATCACGTTGATATTAAGTAACACCGCCGTCTTCTCCCAAAACGCCTACAAGGTACTGCGTTCTGCACCTACCCGTGTGGGCAAAATAGAAACCCTCGCTGTCCCGCGCATTACACGCCACATTACCGTCCCCGCCAACCAGGCAAAACTGGCCACCGAAGTAGCAAAACTGTATTCCGTAAATCCTTCAAAAGGATATTTCCGCGCCACTACTTTTAAAAACAGACATTGGCCCAATACTACCGTTCAACAGTTCGTCATTTCTACGGCCTTTAAAGCGCCGATTCTGCGCGAGCCCAGCACCCTGTGGGGCAGTTACCGCTATTTAAAGGAATTGGTACGCCTGTCGCAGGAACCGGGCGCCGTAGCCAAAGGGTACGAACGGAAATGGCGCAAAATCCGCGATGTAGCCACCTACCGCGGCGTGCACCACATTGTAAACAAAAGCACGCTCAAAGAAATTTACACGCGCAAAAAAATTAAATCCCAAAACAACCATAAACCTTACCCGGTTAATTTGGGCGAAATGCAAAACGATGCGCCCGGCATTATCCACCCGTTCCACGGGAACCCGGAATTTGCCCCGATGTTCCACAACCTGCCCAACCAACTGGCCTTGTATGACGAGGGCGGCGTGAGAGCCATTATTCTGGCGTATTTTGACCATATGCAAGAATTACACAGACTCTACCCCAACGAAGCCCCTGTTATTTACCAGGAAATGGTGGATAACACGTTAAAAGAAGCCGAATTGTGGGCGGCCACCTACCGCTTACGCTGGAAATAAAAAGTATTTTGATAAGAACCCCCGGGCCCACGCCTGGGGTTTATTGTGAACCGTATTTATAAAAGTCATTCTGAACTTGTTTCAGAATCTACCTTATGGGTTGTTAAAAATAACAGCAACAGCAAACAACACAAGCAGTAGATCCTGAACCCTATTAATGGACCCCGTACAGAAACACTACGGGGTGCCGCTAAGTGGTAAGAGCGGCAATTCAGGATGACCTCTTTTTTTATAAAAGGCCTTTTTCCTCGTCATCCCCGAGGAAGTGGCGGGCCGCAGGGTTCGGAAACCTGTTGTGCTGAAATCAGATTTACCTAAAATTTACCCCGGCTCAGAAAGCGGGCCGGGGTATGCTTTAAAAAGGCTTTTAATGGGCTGATGTTTCAAAACCCGTGGCGGGAGGCGGACAGGTAGCCTCGCCATTGTTACAGCAAGTGGCCACCGGGTCGCTGATACCGCAATAGTCCGCACATAATTCTTGCCCGCGTTCGTTATCGCCATAGCATTGGGTATAATCGCTCGCGTAAAAGCGGGTTAAATGATAATGATAACGCAGGTTCTCGCTGTTGGCGTCGCCGTCTGCGGTGCGGGTGGCGGTGGCGAAGCCGTCGCCATAGGTTACCACGTCCGAAAGGGCCACCGTAAAGCCGTTGCCTTGCGGACCCTTGGTATAAAAGGCATTTCCGTTGCCCTCGTTCGCCCCCGTAGCGGCGTTTACGTCCAATCCCTTAGCGCGCGAGGTATAGCGGCTAATTTGCATATATTTGCGCATTTGCGCCTGGGAAATAGAGTCCAACAGCGTTACGGCCTCCATCATACGGGCACGCTCCACGGCCTTGAAATAAAGCGGCACAGCGGCCGAAGCCAAAATAGCCATAATGAGTACAACAACCAATAATTCAATTAATGTAAAACCTTTTTTCATAATACTCCTTACAACATAACGGTTAAACTATATATAGTTTAGCAGTAAAAAAAGGCTTAATGCAAGTGGGGGCGGATTTGGACGCACATAGTAGAAGACAAACGGCAACAACAGATTCCCGAACGCTCCACGCCGGCTACACTCGGGAATGACAACTATATTCCTCTTTGGCTGTCATCCCCGAAAGTTTCTGTCGGGGATCTGTTGTTTCGCAAGAGAACAACAACGGCAACGATAGATTCCTAAGCGCGCCACACCGGACCCTAGCGGGCCGCCACACGCGGAAATAACGGCTATTCCACTTGGTTGTCATCCCGGGCGTGGACCCGGGATCCAGGCTGTTTATTAGAAAAGACCTTATTCTATTTCTGGATTCCAGGGCCCTGAGGGCGGCTTCCTTGCCCTGGAATGACAATACAATAAACTTATGTGTTTTCCCCATTAAAAAACCCCGCACGGGGCGGGGTTTTTGGTATTCACCAAGTAAAACTTCTTTGCTACTAGTCGTTGTTGACCGGAGCGGCGCAGGCAGTAGAAGCACCCGTGCTGCAGCAAGCATCCACAGGGGAGTCAATACCGCAGAAGTCGGCGCACAACGCTTTACCGTTGGCATCCGTACCGTTGCAGGTGGTGTCGCGGTTCGCATAGTAGCGGGTCAAGTTGTAGCTATACTGCAAGGTGCTTGGGGCTTCCGGCACGCGGGTAGCGGTAGCAATACCAGCAGTATAAGCGGTACCAGCCAAGGCAATGGCGAAGCCGTTTTTACCTTCACCTTTCGTGTAGAACACGGAGCCAGAGGCACCTTTCGGGGCAACGTCCAAGCCAGTGAAGGCGGTCGTGTACTTGTTCACTTGCATATATTTGCGCTGTTGCGCATCAGCAATGTTCGCGAGCAAGGTTACGGCTTCCGTCATACGGGAGCGTTCAACCGCTTTAAAATACTGCGGCATAGCCATAGCAGCCAAAATGCCGAGGATCAATACGACCACCAGCAATTCAATCAGGGTAAAACCCTTCTTATTATTCATAAAACCTCCTACAGTTTTATATATAAGTTTAGTTTTATAGCCCCCTAGGGGCTACCTTTTCATTTTAATAAGGATTAAAAGCGTTGTCAAGCCCTAAATTTAAAAATAGGACCTCTCTTATTTTTGCGTTTCTTCCTCTTCGGGCATTTCTTGCGGGGCGCGGAGTTTTTCCAATTCCGCCGTCAGTTTATTGCACAACCGTTTGGCAATTTTTCCTTCCGCCTTGCAAGCAAAATTCCCCTCGGTAAGAGACATTTCCAACGTGTAACCAAACAGCCCGCCCTTGCGCTCGGCGGTAACGGTGCCTTCGGTTTTCTCTTTATTTAGTTGCAAATCAAGCGCAAAGCCGTCCTGGCCCGTGGCGGCATCTTCGGCGGTAAACGCAAAAAAGCGCACTTGCCCAGCCTCGGGCGCCGCCCCTAAAAAGCCTTGTTTTTTGGGGATGTTCGGCAAGAATTTATCCAGCGCGGACCAATCGTATGTGTAGGATTTATTTTTAATAAAATATTGGTTTTCCGAGGCGGACACATTTAAAAGGATGCTGACCGCCGCCGCGGCCTTACTACCTTCCACGGTGCGCTCGTAAAACGGAAAGAGCCCCGCCAGAATTAGCAGCCCCACCAGTAAAATAAGGCTAAAACTTTTTAATTCAAATTTCTTCTTTTTCATAGGATTTTTCCCCTTTTTTTGATAATAACAACCACGGCAACGACAGATTCCCGAGCGCTCCGCGCCGGCTACACTCGGGAATGACGGCTATTCCTCTTTGGCTGTCATCCCCGAAAGTTTTAGTCGGGGATCTGTTGTTATGAAACAAAGTCCCCCTTTAAAAACAAATTCCTTCATACAAATCACGCCACGTGGGATTAGATTCATTAATCAAACGCTCTTTCCAATCTCTGTTCCATTTTTTCAAAGTTTTTTCACGTTCTATGGCATTGGCAATATCGTTAAAACATTCATAATAAACAAGTTTATTCAAATGATATCGTTCTGTAAAACCAGCCACGGCTTTCGTTCGGTGTTCATACACGCGGCGGATAAGATTATTGGTAACCCCAATGTAAAGAACAGTATTTGTAGCATTGGTAAGAATATAAGTAAAAGCCATAAGCGTATTATAACAAATAAGGTGAAATTTATTTAATAACGACGGATTCCCGACTACGGCACTCGGGAATGACGACAAGTCCGCTTTGATTGTCATCCCCGAAAGTTTTAGTCGGAGATCTGTTGTTTCGTAAGAGAACGACAACAGCAAAAACAGATTCCCGACTACGACACTCGGGAATGACGACCTTTGGAGCCCCTAGCGGGCCGCCGCACGCAGGGATAACAACTTGCCCCTTTACATCATACAGGCGGCTCTATAAAAGCAAGCCGCCCGTTCGGTTAAAAATCATCCGCCTTGCTTATTTTGGGAATCATCGGATCGCCCGTCAGTTCCGTTTGGGTATTTACGCCCATATAGTCGCAGCAGACGCTCACATCGTTTTCGTTTTCCCATACCGGCACGCACACCGTTTGCGTACTGCCAAAGGGACGCACCAAGTGATAGGTGTATTTATTGGACTTGCCCACGCGGCGCGCCACGGCAAACCATTTTTCAGTAGCGTCCTGCTCAAACGAAATAGCAAAACCCTCATTTAATATACCGCTTTCCACACCGCCGCGCGTATAATAAATAGTGTTCTCGGCTCCGTTGGCAAAATCGTTATGCTCTTTGGGCATACGGACAGCCACCGGGGCCGCATCCAACTGGTGCCAATAGGGCGTATATTGCTGGCGGCGCAAGAAATAGCGCTCCTGCGCAGAAAGCATTGTGCCCATTAAACTTTCCGCCTCGCCAATGCGCACGCGCTCCACGGCCTTGCCGTAATACGTTATCGCCACAGCGGCTAACACCGCAATAATCAGCACTACTACCACTAATTCCAACAGCGTAAAACCTTTCTTCACAAGTTCCCCCGTCAGAGCCGCACTTACCACACCAACGCCCGCTGCACAAGTTGCGCGCGCTCTTTGTTTGGTTATAAACTCATAAACGTAGAAATGCCGCCCATCACCATATCTACGGACATCAAAATAAGAATCATACCCGTCAAGCGTTCAATGGCAATCAACCCGCGTTTACCCAGCAAATTGCTGATAGGGAAGGAAGCCATTAAAATAACGGAGTTAATGACGGAGGCTACAATCACTGCACCCAACGTAACAAATTTATTGGACTGCTGGGCCGCCGTAATCATCACCATAGACAACGCCGCCGGGCCCGCCACCAAGGGGATAGCCAACGGCACCACAAAGGGTTCGTCTTCCTTGGGGTCGTTTTTAGGTTCATCGTCCCCCCCGCCGAAAACCAACTTAACCGAGATGATAAACAAAATGATACCACCCGCAATACTGAGCGAATATTCGTGGATACCAAATGCACGCAAGAACCATTTGCCCAAGAACAAAAAGGCAACCATAATGAGTAGCGCGATAGCCAACTCGCGGATGAGCACGGTTTTGCGGCGTTCCGGCGCCACTTTTTTAAGCGCGGCAATAAACAGCGGAATATTGCCGAAGCCGTCCATTACCAAGGCAAGCGTAATGACGGAAGAAATAAACGAATCCATAAAAAACTCCTTGTAAATTGTTCAAATTTCCGGGCTAAATGTTCTTCGCCCGGGCTTCGTCCTATATAGTATAGCAAAAATCACTCCGCCCGGCGCAGGCCCCCAAATAACCCGTTTTTACCCTGCAAGAGGAAAGGGCAATTTAGTAAGATATTAATTATGTTAGACGAACACCGCATTAATTTTATTAATATTGTTAAATGGTTTTTATTGGCTACCGTTATCGGCGCGCTGGTGGGCGTGCTGGACGCGGCCTTCTTAAAAATCTTGGACGCCTCTATTGCGTGGCGCAACGGGATACCGCTCTTTTATTTGGGGCTGCCCGTTTTCTTATATATAGTTGCCCTTTTGGGGCGCAAAACCGCCAAGGGAGATAAGGATTTTTCCACTGACGCGGTTATCAATAAAATCAATGCCGAAAAACCCATTTCCTTTATTTCCATTTTAAAGGGCTTTACTTTGCCTATCGTAACAATGGTTTCCGGCGGTTCGGCGGGTAAAGAAGCCCCGTGCGCCGACGTGGGGGCGGGCGTTTCGTCCCTGCTGGCGCGGCTGCTGCGTATGGACCGCGAGGACCAACGCCGGATGATGATTTGCGGCGTAAGCGCGGGCTTTGCGGGCGTGTTCGGCGTGCCGATATCGGGCGCACTGTTCGGGCTGGAAGTGCTGTGGGTGGGGCATATTTTTTATGAGGTAATGTTCCCCGCGCTGGTGGCCGGGATAACCGCCTTTCAGGTTACTTCGTTTTTAGGCGTAGATTACATTTATCATCCGCTCCATTTTGTGCCGGTATTTTCGGAACAGTTCTTCCTCAAAATGATTATCGCCGGGATGTTCTTCGGCCTGGTATCTATCCTATTTATTGAAATCAACAAGTTTGCCCGTGTGGTATTCCGCTATATCGCCTTGCGCACGCGGCTGTTTTGGTCGTGTATGGTTGGCGGGCTTATTTTGGTGGCGATTGGCTACTTTGCTTCCCCTATTTATTTGGGGCTTGGGATGCCCGGGATTGATATGGCCCTAAACGGCGAGCCGCTTTTGTCGCCCTTTGGCTTTTTGTATAAGATTATCACAACGTCTATCACGTTTGCCGCCGGAGGAATCGGCGGGGTGGTTACGCCTATTTTCTTTGTGGGTGCGCAGGCAGGGGCTATGTTGGCTGATTTTATGCGCGTGGACAGCGCGACCTTGGCTGCGCTTGGCCTGGTAGCCGTTTTAGCGGGCACAGCCAATACGCCGCTAGCCGCCAGTATTATGGCCATAGAACTCTTTGGCCCGGCGATTGCGCCATATGCCACGGTAGTATGCGTGATAAGTTTCTTAATTACTGGGCGGCAGAGCATTTACCCCAGCCAGCGGATTTCTATGGACAGCGGGAAAAACTTGGAAGAAGAACCTGCCTTCCACCACAAGCATTACGGCCGCCGCGCCAGCGACCGCAAACAACGGATTCACCCGCGCAAGACATTGCTTAAAAAAGCAGTGCGGGAAATGGTCCGCCACTTAATTCCCAACCCAAAAGGTTTTGACGAAAAGAAATAAGCACACAAAAAGCCCCGGCAAAAACCGGGGCTTTTTCATTATAGGTAATAACGGTTAGTACAGCGGGATATTGTACTCGCGCGCCAAAGCGTTGTAGCGGTCAATTACCTTGCGTACAAAGCGGCGCTTTTCCACATAACTGCCGGGGAAGAACGCGCTCTTAAAGCCCGCGATGACAATGTTTTTAAGTTCCTTAGGGGCTAAATCTACATTGTGAACCAAGAGTTCCATTTCCTTGGTAATGGTGGTATTGGAGACCAGGCGGTTATCCGTATTGATGCTGACAGGCAACCCGCGCTTAATCATTTCTTTAATCGGGTGGTCTTTAACGGATTTGATTTCCGGCAAGGTCTGCAAATTGCTCGTCAAGCACACCTCAATACCAATGCGCTCGCTGGCAATATAGTCCGCCAAGGAATTAACGTAATCCTCTTTGTCCTGCACTCTTTTGTCTTTAATCATTGCGGAAGCAAACAAGTGCGTGCCGTGCCCCAAGCGGTTGGCGTAGCAGTCGGTAATGGCCTGAAAGATAGATTCGGGGCCGTAGGCTTCGCCGGAGTGGACCGTCTTGCGGATGAAGTGTTTATGCACATAGCGGTAAGCCGCCAAGTGGTCCGCCGCCGGATAGCCGGCTTCCTCGCCCGCGAGGTCAAACCCGACTACGGGCAAATGCTCGTCCTTGGCGAGTTTTACGACCATCTTCGCCAGTTCCAACGAAGCAATACCAAAAATTTCACTCTTGCTGGATTGCGAAAGGGCCTTTATCAAATTGGCATAATAAGGCGACATAAACTCGTTAAAGTTACGCATCGCGCAGGCGATTACGCCAAAGTAAAATTCCAAATCTTCCCCGTTTTTAACGGCGGCAGAAGAATTATGCTCGTCCTGCGCGCGTTTTAACCCGCGCACTACGGCACGCACGGCATCCTGCGCGGACAAGGTATCGCTCGCGTGCAACTGTGGCGCAAAGCGGACTTCTAAATAGCGCACGCCCTCGGCGAGGGCATCTTGCCCCAATTCGTAGGCCACGCGCTCAATATTGGCGGCGTTGCGCATCACGGCACCGGTATAGGAAAAGCCCTTTAAATATTCCACGAGCGAAGCATACTTGTCTTTAAACACCTTTTCGCGCAAGCCTTCCTCGGTATAGGCGGGGAGTTCCACGCCCTCTTTTTTGGCTAGTTCAATCAGCGTGGAAAGGCGCAGGGAGCCGTCCAAATGGACGTGCAAGTCCGCCTTGGGAATACGTTTTAAAAACTCACTGGGGATGTTCATCATATTATTTTTTCTCCGCTTGTTGGCCCTTTGGCGTATCTTTTACCACATACCCCAACCGGGCAATGGCGTCGCGAAGTTCATCGGATTTTTTCCAATCCTTCGCAGCGCGGGCTTCGGCGCGCGCCTTTAACAGGTCGGCCACTTCGGCCGGCAACTCGCTAGCGGCGGCTTCCGGTTTTTTAAATAAATCCAGCGACAAAATCGTATCGGCAAATTCCAAGAACGCCAATTTTTCCCCCGCCGTCAGTTCGCCCGAGCGGACGGCTTCCCAAGTAATGGCCAAGGCCTTGGGGGCGTTTAAATCGTCCTCCATAGCGGCGGTAAATTTATCCTTCCAGGCTTGGACTTTTTCATTTTGCACGGGCGTGCCGTTGGCTTCGTCCTTGGCTTGACAAGACAAGGCGCGCAAATTTTTAAGGCTCTTGGTTGCGCTGTCCATACTTTCGTAGGAAAATTCCAACTGCGTGCGGTAATGCGCGCCCAAGCACAAATAGCGGTAAGCCAAGGGTTCATAACCCTTTTCTTTTAATACGTCCAGCGTAACAAAGGTACCGCCGGATTTGGACATTTTGCCCGAGCGCAAAATCAAAAATTCGCCGTGGACCCAATAGTTCACATATTTCTCACCGGTGGCGGCTTCGCTTTGGGCGATTTCGTTGGTATGGTGAATCGTTACGTGGTCAATCCCGCCGCAATGGATATCCAGCGTATGTCCCAAATATTTCATTGCCATAGCGGAGCACTCAATGTGCCACCCCGGGAAACCAACACCCCACGGGCTGTCCCACTCCATTTGGCGTTTTTTATCCTTGGGAGAAAATTTCCACAAGGCAAAATCGGTCGGGTTGCGCTTTTCGTCGCTCATTTCCACACGCGCGCCCCCCTGCAAACCGCGGATACGGGCGTGGCCGACAAGGGCATCGTAGCGGTCAAACTTGGAGGTATCGTAATAAATACCGTCCGAAGTGCGGTATGTGTATCCTTTTTCTTCCAGCGTTTTGACGAGCGCAATCATTTCCTTAATGTGCGCAGTCGCACGGCTGATAATCGTCGGGCGGGTGCAGTGCAGGGCATCGTAATCCTGCCAGAATTTGGCTTCGTAAAATTTGGCAATATCCCACGCGCTTTTGCCCTCGCGCGCGGCGCCGACTTCCATTTTATCCTCGCCGGAGTCCGCATCCGACACCAAGTGCCCCACGTCGGTAATGTTCATTACGTGTTTGAGCGGGTAGTGCAAGCGGATCGTGCGGGAAAGCAAATCTTCAAAAATATAGGTGCGCAAGTTGCCAATGTGCGCAAAGTTATATACGGTCGGCCCGCAGCAGTACATTGTTACCTGTTTTTCGTTCTGCGGTTTAAATTCGTCTTTATGGTGTGTGGCGGTATTATATAAGTACATCATTGTTTGGCCTCTTCTTTCAGTTGCAAATAAGTGGTTTTGATTGTATTAAAAAACAGCGTGCAGGTGGATTGCCCCACCTCGTTGGCGGAGGTTTCGCTGAGTTTACAGTTTACCGTAATGTCGGAAAGAGAATTAACTGCGCCTACGCTGGCCATAGAATAGGTAAAGCCCACTGGGCGGTATTTTTTGAGCGCCACGGCGTAGGCTTTATCAAGCGCCTTTTGAAACAAATTCATATCCTTGCGCGTGGCGGAAGCGCCCAACTGGAACTTGCGCGTAGCCACGCTGACGACCACGTCGCCATAGTTGCCATAGGTGCTGGCCAAATTTTCCGACGTAAAATCTTCATCTTCCCCTAATTGGGCTTCCTCGGTAGACGGAGCCACGGTTTCCGTGCCTGTGGGCATATTTTCGGACGGGAAAGGCGAGGTAAACTCGTAATACGCCTGGTTACCCGGGTAGCGGGAATAATCAATTCCTTGGGTTACTTTTTTAGTGGAGCGGTAATCGGTGCTGCTGCACGCGGCCACCAAGCCCGCCAAAACCAAGGTTAAAATAAAACGAATCTTCATAGGTAAAACTCCTTACTTTTGAATTTTTAACGTAGCCACCGCGTGGCACATAGCCGCTTCCCCGCGGCCGATTTCGCCAACGTGTTCGTGGCTTTTGGATTTAAAACTGACGTTTTCCAAGGGCATTTCAAACACTTCCGCCAACGACTTGCGGACCGTATCGTAATGCGGTTTTATTTTGGGTTCTTGGGTGATAATGGTTGCGTCAATATGTTCAATTTGTGCGTGGTGGGCGCGGACGATTTCCAGCACTTTTTTCGCAATTTTTACGCTGGAAATACCTTTAATAGATTCATCCGTAGGCGGGAACAAAATGCCGATTTCCCCCGCGCACAGCGCGCCCAAAATAGCGTCGCACAAGGCGTGCAGTACCAAATCCCCGTCGCTATGGCCTAAAAAGCCCTTTGTATGCGGGATTTCCGCCCCGCCGATAAACAACTTGCGTCCCGGTTCCAGGCGGTGTAAATCAAACCCGAAACCCGTGCGGTAAATAACAGAATTTTCCAAGAGAGCCTCCGCAAATACTAAATCTTCCGGCGTGGTAATTTTGTTGTTTTTGTAGGAAGACGGCACCACGCGCACTTTTATCCCCAATTTTTCCACCAGTTGGGATTCATCCGTTGCGCCTTCCTCTTGCCCGAATTTTTCCAACGCTTCCGCCAAAATAGGGCGACGGTAGCATTGGGGCGTTTGCGCGGCCCACAAAACCGAACGGTCCAATGTGTTTTGCACAAAGCCGTCCTTACACACCTTTACCGTATCCTTAACGGGTACGGCCAGTACGGCGGCCCCGTATTCCTGCGCCGCCTGCAAGCACGCGCTGATATGTGCGGGCTCCACCAGCGGGCGGGCTCCGTCGTGCACGGCCACTAATTGGGCGGTAGCGGACGTCTTTAAAAAACCGTTTTTTACGGACAACAGCCGCGTTTTGCCGGGGTCTGCAAAAATAATATGGGGAAAGCGTTTTTCCAGTTCCGCGCGGTTTTCGGGCGGTGTAACCACCACAATTTCTTTTATTTCCGGCGTATTTAAAAACGCTTCTACCGTGCGGACAAGTACGGGCTTTCCGCCAAGCGGCAACATTTGCTTGGGGCGGCCCATACGCGTGCCGCTTCCCCCCGCTACAATTACCACTGACGAAAAGCCCGTCTGTTCAGACATAAAAACCTTATTTAACTTTGGCAAAAATCATCCGGCCGGAAGAGGTTTGCAAAATGGAATACACCGCCACTTCCGTACGTTTGCCGATATGTTTGCGGCCGTCTTCCACCACGACCATTGTGCCGTCGTCCAGGTAGCCGATGCCCTGTTCTTTTTCTTTACCGTCCTTCATAATAAACAGAGACATACTTTCCCCGGGCAGCACCACTGGTTTTAAAGCGGTAGCCAAATCCGCAATATTAAGCGCAATTACATTGTAAAGCGCGGCAATTTTATTTACATTAAAATCAAGCGTTACCACTTCGGCATCTAAACTTTTAGCCAATTTTACAACGCGTTCCTCCAAAGTGTCCGCCTTGGGGGTTTTGTTCGTAATGCGTACGGAAATTTCCGACAGTTCCTGCAAGCGGGTGGCCACATCCAAGCCGCGGCGGCCTTTGGCGCGTTCCAACGGGTCCTTGGAGGACACCATTTTATTTAACGCGTCCAGCACGAACACCGGCAGTACAATCACGCCGGAGAGAAAATTAATTTCGCACAAATCCACAATGCGCCCATCCATAAGCGCGGTAACATCGGCCACTTTTAAGTGGTGGCCCTTATAAGAGAGGCCTTCCAAATCGCGCGACTTAAACAAACTGGCCAGTACGCCAAAAACCAGCAGGCCGATTTCAAAGGAGCGGTGGTATTGGTTCCAAAAAGCCATTACATCGCCGTTGGCAAAGTTGTTCATCCCGTAGTCAAACAGCACAAACAACATATACCCAAGCAAAAAGCCGGAGCAGGCAATCATAATTTTAATAAGGCGCAAGCGTTTGAACAACACTTCGCCCGCCACGACGAGCGCGCCGCACAAAAGACCCGCGAGCAGGCTCATCCACTCTTTATCAATAAAGTTATACGTTAGAAACGGAAATGCTACCAACGTGGAAATACGAAAAATCCAAATAGGCATATGCCCTCCAAAAAATAGGGGAACCCGTCCCCGGATAAGATTAGTTATATTCTAGCACTTTGCAGGCTACTTTTACAGCGTTTCTTTGACGGGATACCGCCGGACTAGCGCAATTTAAGCGCTAATGCGTTCAAATCGGCCAGTTCCACCAGGGTCATTGCGCTTAATTTTTGCTTTTCACCCTTGGTTACCGCCGCCGCGAAACCTTTCTTAAAGCCTAACCGCTGGGCTTCTTCCAGCCTGCGGTCAATCAGCGGCACCTTGGCTACCTGCCCCAAAATGCCCACCTCGGCCATAAACACCCAATCCGGCGCAATCGGGATTTCCTTGCACGAACTGATTACCGCCGCGCAAACGGCTAAATCCAAGGCCGGGTCCTTCAATTTTACGCCACCCGCCAAACTGACAAAGATATCCTTGTTGTCCAGCGACAGGCCGATATGCTTTTCCAGCGCGGCAAACAGCATTAAGCAGCGGTTTAAATCCACCCCCGTTGCCACCCGGCGCGGGAACGGATAGCGCGTAGGCGACACCAAGGCTTGCACCTCGGTCAAAATCGGCCTTGAACCTTCCAACGCCAAGGAATACGCACGCCCCTTCATTGCGCTGTCGCGCGAGGTTTGGGCAAAATATTCGCTGGCGTTTTCCACCGATTCCAACCCGTGGCCCGTCATTTTAAACAGGCCGATTTCCCCGGTGGAACCAAAGCGGTTTTTGTGCGGGCGCAAGAGGCGCAGGACGTTGTCCTTTTCCGTGTCAAAATAGAGCACGCAGTCCACCATATGCTCCAAAATCTTCGGCCCCGCCAATTCGCCGTCCTTGGTAACGTGGCCCAACACAAAGGTAATAATGCCCTTGGGTTTGCACAAGCGCACCAGTTCGCTGGTACACTCGCGCACCTGCGCCACCGTGCCGGCGGAGGACGTAAATTCCGGGTGGTAAACCGTTTGGATAGAATCCAAAATCAACACTTCGGGGTTTACCTGCTCCACAGACTCCACGATTTTTTGGATGTCCGTTTCGCACAACAGGAAAATATTGTCGCCGTTTACCTTCAAGCGTTGGGCACGGCCCGAAATCTGGCCGATACTCTCTTCGCCCGAAATATACAGCACCTTTAACGTTTTGGAAAGTTCCGCCGCTACCTGCAACATTAGCGTAGATTTGCCGATACCGGGCGCCCCGGCCAAAAGGGTCAACTGCCCTTTGACGAGACCGCCGCCCAGCAAGCGGTCAAACTCGCTGATGTGGGTTTCTATGCGCGGTTCTTTAACGGCCTTGCTGTCCGCCAGTTTTACAATTTCGGAAGAGAAATCGGTAAAACTGCGCGTACGCTGCGAGGCTTTTTTGCTTTCCTGCTGTTTAACCTCTTCTACCAAGGTGTTCCACTCCCCGCACTCCGGGCATTTGCCCGCCCATTTGGGGGATTCGTAACCACACTTTTGGCAGACGAAAACCGTTTTAAATTTCATACTTTATCTGGCCCCGGCGGCTGCCGCCATACCAAAGAAAGAGGAAATATCCTGGTCGTTAAACGACAGGTTGGCTTTAAGCGCGAACTCGTTGGTTTCCATCGCATCGCGCATCCACGCGCCCACGGAGAAATAGCGGTTCACGCGGAAATCCAAACCATACGTCAAATTGGGTTTATTGAAGCGGCGCCCGTTAATTACGCGATCGCGGCCCCAATCATAGAACTCCCCGCCGACAGTAAAGCGACTTAAAAATTCGTCGTCATAGAACGGCTTTAATTCAAGCGCCACCCCGCCGCCGCCGCGGATTAAACCGGCGGAAACGGTCGCCCATTTGTTATACAAACCGAAGCGGACGTCAAATTTGTTCTTTTCCAAATAGTCGCCGTCTTTGAGTTTGTCATCCTCGTTGCCGATGTTGGCCATACCCACGCGGTAGAACGTATAACCGCTGGACGGGAAGATTTCAAGCGCCAGGTCGCTGGTGGCCTGGCCCGGGCCCGGCATATAGAAGAAGTCGTAATCCCAATACACGCGGAAACGGCTCATCTTGCCCACAAAGGTTTTTACCTCGCCCATTGTTTCCTTCAAATCCTTTACGCTGTCTTTTACGTCCTTCTTCATTTCGGGGTCTTTAATCAAACTGCCGATAACGCCCTCGCCTTTTTCCAAACTGTTCATCAAGGAATCGGCCTTTGCCAGCACTTCTTTCAAGCGTTCGGAAGCCACGTCCAAATTTTCTACGGAATTTGTTAAATACGGACGCATTTGGGCCACTAATTGGTTCACATTGGCCGATAATTGGCGCACATCGTTCATCGTTTGGTTAAGTTTGGCGCCAAATTCGCCTTGGTTATTTACGCTGTCCACAAATTCCTTAATGCTGGACATCGTTTGCGAAATCATCACGTCCATCGGCTGTTCGTTAAGCCCGGGGACGTATTCGCCCGGCTGGATAACCGGGGCCGAAAGCGGGCCCTGCACGGCCTTTAAATATTTAGAGCCGATAATACCCGTCATCGCCACGCTAAACTCCGCCCCGCGGTGCAGTTCCACCCCGTCATTAATAGAGGCAACAACCACCACTTGCCCGTTTTCAATTTTGATTTTTTTAACCTTACCCACTTCTACGCCCGCGAGTTTGACCGGGGCCTGTACGGCCAGGCCGGACACGTCCGCAAACGTAATGTTAATGTCGTGGGTCTTGGTAACGGACAGGCCGCCCAAAAAGTAGAGCGAAAAGCCGAAAATAAAAAGACCTAATACGGTAAATATCCCCAATTTAGTTTCTGGTTTCATTGTTCATCCTTTTAAGTAAAATAAAACTACGCTTTTAACAACTGCATTTGGATAGGCCCTTGGCTGCTGCCTTCCACAAATTGTTTTACATACGGGTTATCCGTTTTTCTAAATTCCTCCGGCGTGCCGTACATCAAAATACGTCCCTCGTATAAGAACGCAATATAATCGGCAATTTTAAAGGCCGAGCGCATATCGTGCGTAATAACTACCGAGGTTACCCCCAGTTTGGCCTTTAAGCCGATAATCAAATCGCTGATAATGTCGGACATTATCGGATCCAAGCCTGTGGTGGGTTCATCATATAAAATCACTTTCGGCTCCACCGCCAGCACCCGCGCGAGCGAAACGCGCTTCTTCATCCCGCCGGATAGTTCGCTGGGGTTCAACTTGGCTACATCTTCCTTTAACCCCACCAAGGCCAATTTTTCCTTAATTACCTTGGGGTATTCGCTTTCCGGCACCTCGGTTAAATATTTAAGCCCGAACGTAACGTTTTCGCCCACGCTCATAGAGTCAAACAAGGCGCCCTCTTGGAATAAATAGCCAAATTTGCGGCGGATAGCGGCCAGTTTAATTTCGCTGTGGATTTTAGTGATATCCTTTCCGTCCACCCAAATATGCCCGCCCGTGGCTTCTTCCAGCCCGATAAGGCATTTAATTAACGTGCTTTTGCCCGAGCCGGAACCGCCCAAAATGCAAGTGGTTTTGCCCTCTTCAATTTTGAGGTTTACATCCTTTAACACCTGTTTGGGGCCGAAACTTTTTTGTAAATCTTTAATTTCAATCATATTAAACCCCGAACGCCGTTAAAATGGCGGTTAAAAAGTAATCCAATACCAAAATAAGTACAATCGTGGTAACCACGGCCCCGGTGGTGGATTTACCCACGCCCTCGGCACCGCCGCGCGTGCTGACGCCCTTGTAGCAGCAGACCGTCGCCACCATAAAGGCAAACACAAACGATTTAATAAAACCGTGCATAAAGTCCCGCACGCCCATAAACGAGGTAATATCCGTGATATACACCTCTCCGGCTACGCCCAGCGCATAGACCGCCACCAAGTAGCCGCCCAAGACACCGAACAAATTGGAAAAAAGTGTTAAAACCGGCATCGTAAATAAAAAGCCGAACATCCGCGGGATAACCAAATAGCGGATAGGGTTCGTACCCAAAGTGTAGAGCGCGTCAATCTGCTCGGTTACCGCCATTGTGCCGATTTGCGCCGTTACCGCGGCCCCCGCGCGGCCGGAAACGACTACCGCCGTCAGCACCGGGCCTAATTCGCGGATAAGCGAAAACGTAACAATCGTGCCTACAAAAATAGGTTCGCCGAAGATATTGCCAATCGTGTTCCCGGCTTGCAACGCCAGCACCATACCCGTAAACAAACTGGTAAGCGCCGTTACGCCCAAGGATTCCACGCCAATCGTTACGCTCTGCTCCACTGCCTGCCCAAATTCAAAGCGGGAGTGGGTCAGCCAGAACAAAGACGAACGGACCATTTGGGCGGCTCCGCCCACTTGGCCGAACAGGTTGGACATATATTTACCGATAAGCGTAAACATTATTCTTTATAAATCCTCGGTACGCGGGGCATCAAAAGGGTGCACAGTTCATAATCAATCGTGCCCGCCTTTTCGGCCAGTTCCGCATACGTAATTTCTTCGTCGCCTTGGCGGCCAACGGCTACCACTTCGTCGCCCACTTTTACAGGCCCGGCGTTCGTAATATCCACCATCAGCATATCCATTGTGATATTGCCTAGTACGCGGCAGCGTTTGCCGTTAATAAGCACCTCGGCCTTATTGGAAAGCGCCCGCAAATAGCCGTCCCCATACCCCAAGGGTAAAGTGGCCACCTTCATCGCGGACGGCGCAATAAAACTGCGGTTGTAACTAATACTCGCCCCGGCGGGTACGTCCTTTACATATACCACACGGGTTTTTAAAGACAAAATCGGTTCAACCCCGGGTTCTAACCCCAGCGCGCTGTGGCCCGTGCGGACCATATCGTAATGCACATCGGGTCGCGCGGTAATAGCCGCCGAAGCCGCGACGTGGCAATAATTGATATGAATACCCTTTAAATGTACATTGGTTAAGGTGTCGCGGTAGTAGCCGATTTGTTCCTCGGTATAAGCCGGGTCGGTCTCCACGCTGGAAAGATGCGTAAAGAGTCCGTCCAAAATAACGTGCGGGTTCTTATCCAAATATTCAATGACGTTAAACACCCCGCCGCGCCGCGTGCCGATACGCCCCATACCCGTATCCTGTTTGACGTGGCAGAGGGCCTTTTTGCCCAGTTTTTCGGCAATTTTGCACACGGCCTTGGCCGCGTCCAAACTGGCAATGGTTATGGCGATATTGTTTTTAATGGCGTACTCAAACGCTTCAAACGGGTAAATACTGCCCAATACCAAAATAGGCAGCGTTACGCCCGCTTGGCGCAACTGCAACGCTTCCTCCACCGAGGCCGCGCCAAAAAAGTCGCTTAGTTTGTTTTTTTCCAAAAACAATCCCAAGGGCACCGCTCCGTGGCCGTAGGCGTTGGCCTTTAAAACGGTCAAAACGCGTACGCTTTCCCCCGCCTGCCCGTGCACTTTGTGCATATTGCGGGCGAGTTTCTTTAAATCTACTTCGGCAATAGTCGGTCTTAAAATAGGCATCATATGCGTTACTCCGGGATTGCCATTGTGGTATTTCCGCCCATATCCTGCGCATTTTCCATATGTTCGGGCGCAGGGTTAGTGAACAAGGCATATTCGCCGAAGAAGGCCAAATCAATATCCCCCACCGGGCCGTTACGCTGTTTAGCAATAATCAGCGTGGCTTTGTTTTTGAGGGTTTCGTCGTCGCGTTTATAGTACGCTTCGCGGTGGATAAGGGCTACTACGTCGGCGTCCTGTTCAATAGAGCCGGATTCGCGCAAGTCGGAAAGTTGCGGTTTGTTATCTTGGCGGCTCTTGTCCTCGTTCTTACGGCTCAACTGCGAAAGTGCCAGCACGGGCACATTTAAGGTACGGGCCAAATCTTTAAGCATACGGGAAATTTCGGACACTTCCTGCTGTCTGCTTTCGGTACGGCGTTCGCCGCCGCGGATTAACTGCAAGTAGTCAATTACAATCAGGCCCAATTCCTTGCCCTGCTTTTTAAGGTCGGTCGCCAAGCGGCGCGCGCGCATACGCAATTCGGTAATGGAAATGCCGGACGTATCGTCAATATACATTGGCGCAGAGGCCAAGCGGCCCAGTTCGCGCGTCAAATCGGACCATTTGCTCTGCTCGTAATACCCGGTACGCAATTTGTAAATTTCCACCATAGCGGCCGCACCGAGCATACGTTCAAAAATAATGTGCCGCCCCATTTCCAGCGAAAAGAACGCCACCGGGAAACCGCACTCCACGCAAGCGTGGTGCGCAATGTTCAGCGCCAAGGCCGTTTTACCCTGGCTGGGGCGCGCGCCCAAAATAATCAGGTCGGACTTTCTAAGTCCGCCCGTTTTGCGGTCAAATTCGTCTAATCCCGTGGGCACACCCTGGATGGCGTTTTTGTTGCGAACGGCCTTTTCCAAGATTTCAATTACTTCGGGGGCTAAATCCTTAGAGGACACAAACCCCGTAAGTTTCTGCTTTTGGCTTAATTTATAAATTTGGTCGGCGGCGGAATCAATCAGCACCTGCGGGTCGTCGTCCTCTTCCTTATAGCAGCGTTGGACAAGCGATGTAGCCGTGCGGATTAAATCGCGCACGACATATTTTTTATAGACAATTTCCGCATAGTGCTTGATATGCGCGGCCGTGGAAACTTTATCCACCAGTTGCGTTAAATAGACTTCCCCCCCCAACTGCGCCAAGAGGTTATTCTTTTTGAGTTCCTCGCTAAGCGTGATAATATCAATCGCTTGGCCGCGGTCCGCCAGATTCTTCATAGCGGCAAAAATCTTTTGGTGGGATTCTTTATAAAAATGTTCGGGTTTTAAAATTTCCAACGCATCGGTTACGGCCTCGGCGTCCAGGAGCATTGAGCCCAAGACGGCCATTTCCGCATCTATTGCCTGCGGTGGGATTTTTTCTTCCAGTAAATTGCTTGCCATAAGTCCTCTACAACTAAAAAATGGGGCCACCCGTTTACCGGGTGGTAAACGGTGCTTTTTATTATTGTAGCAATTTAGGCGCTTTTAATGCCACCCAAACCAGGGTTAATTGGGTAATTTGTAACAAGGAGTTTGAGAAGAACCATAATGACAAATTTGATACTCGGCTCCGCCAATTTTGGCGCATTTATCTTGCCCCATACAAAAGACCGTGCCTACCGGGGCATTTAAACTTTTGGCAGAAGTTGGGTTAAGCACCATATATAAATGCATACCTTTATAACTAACATTAACCCCTCCGTTGACGGAGTAAAACAACAAATCGGGGCTTACGCGGATTTGGGAATCACAATACACCCGCCGGCTGGTTTCTATCAACCGGGAATAGGTATAAGAAAGGCCCGATAAATCGGCAAATTCCATTAAATCCAAGCAGGCAGAGGTTCCGCCATTTAAAATAAACAACTCCTGCCCGCGTTTTAAGGCAGTAAACCAAGGCAAAACAGTGCTTACGCGACTTTTTGTAACGGCTTTTTCATATTGGGGCAGGGCCACAGCCGCCAAAATGCCAATGATAAGCACAACGACTAATAATTCAATCAGGGTAAATCCTCCTGTCGCCGTGCAAGTATTCGCCGTGCGGCCTCCCCAGATAGACGTCATTCCGTAAGGTTTGCAGCCCGCAGGGTTACAGGAACCGTTGTTGCAGTTGTCATTCCCGATTGTCGTAGTCGGGAATCTGTCGTTTTCCTTTTTTAATAACAACGGATCCCCGACAGAAACCTTCGGGGATGACAAAATAGAGGTAAATCCTT
>CAVKWQ010000013.1:0-31649 GCA_963660385.1 Muribaculaceae bacterium | reverse complement strand
TGACAACGCTACTGCTTTACAGGTCCGTTATTTCCGCTTGTTGCAATTATGGTTTTACGACGATAAAAAAGGGCTTTTTAGCAGTTTGTATTGCTAGAAAGCCCTTGTAAATACAAATACCCCCGGCGGGAGTTGAACTCGCAACCTTCTCCTTAGGACGGAGCCGCTCTATCCAATTGAGCTACGGGGGCGTAAAACAGTTATTTGGTGGGTTTTTTACCGCGTTTAGCGGACTTTTTAGCCTTTGCCGCGGGTGTACCTTTGGCAGAGGTTTTTCCTTTTGCCACGGCCTTTTTAGCGGATGCTTTGGACGCAGTTTTTTTCGTGGACGCTTTTTTTGCAGTCGTTTTTGCCGTACTTTTTTTAGCGGGTGATTTTTTATCCGCCTTTTTAGCGGCAGTTTTTTGGGCTTCGTTTGCCTTTTGCTGGGCAAGCAGGGCGGCGCGCTGCTTTAACAATTTGGCTAACGGGCTTTTGTCTATCGTTTGGCCCAAAATGTTGGTTTTTAAGCGCGGTTGCATTGCCGTATGCAGTTTGCGCGTGCGCAAATCCAAGGCAGAGGGTTCCAAAATGCCCGCTTTGTACGCTTCCTTGCGCAGGGTGTTTACGGCGCGCTCTTCAATTTGGCGCACCCGCTCGCGCGACAAGCCCAAAATTTCCGCCACTTCGCCCAAGGTCTTGGGCTCGTTGTCGTCCAAACCGTAGCGCATAATAAGCACTTGGCGGTCGCGGTCGTTTAAATCCGCCATACTTTTTTTGATGCTGTTTTGGTTTTCGTTCTTCAAAAACACATCGTGCGGATTGCCCTTTCCGTCGTCGCTGATTAAGTCTTCCAGCGTGGTTTCGTCCTCGTCGTGGATGAGGGTGGTAAGTGAATCCACACCCTTGGCGGCGTTTAGCGTGTCCATAATGGACTTTACTTGCCGGGCGGTCAAATTAAGTTCCGCGGCCATTTCGTTTAGGGACGGGTCGCGCCCGTTGGCTTCTTTTAATTCGTTCCACGCGCGGAACCATTTTTTTAAATTTCCCCAAGCGTGCGACGGAATTTTGATAGAGCCGGACTGTTCCTCAATATACTTGCGGATGTATTGTTCAATCCAATACACGGCATAGGTGGAAAAACGGTAACCCTTTTCGGGCTCAAATTTGTCAATCGCTTGTAAAAGCCCCAGGTTGCCCTCTTCAATTAAGTCCATCAGGTCCATACCCGGGCGCTGGAAACGCTTTGCCGTCGGAATAACCAACCGCAAATTCATTTCCATAATTTTATTTTTAGCATCTTTGTCGCCTTTTTTGGCGAGTTTCCACAACCGGTTCATTTCGTCCCGGTCCAGTTCTTGGGTGATTTTGCCCAAATGCTTAAAATATTCGTTTACGCTGTCAAGCGACTCGTTTTCCATATACAATATAATATCAAACTTTTTGACGGTGCGAAAGATTTTTGCCTATAAAACCATACACAAAACGCCCGCCGTAATCAGTCCGCCGCCAAGCAACACTTTCAGGCTGACGGCTTCGTGCAAGAATAAAACGGACAAAAGAATTGTTAGCACCACGCTAAATTTATCTACCGACACCACACGCGAGGCCGTGCCTATTTGAAGGGCTTTATAAAAAAACAGCCACGAAGCGCCCGTCGCCAAGCCGGATAAGGTTAAAAAGAGCCAACTTTTTTGGCTGACCAGGGCCAGTTGTTTGCCCGCGCCCGTCATCCATACTACGCCCCACGCCAATACCAATACCACCGCCGTGCGGATAGCCGTGGCCAGGTTGGAATTTACGCCGTCCACACCCACCTTGGCCAGTACGGAAGTAAGCGCCGCAAAGAGCGCCGATAATAACGCATATACAAACCACATTGTTAAGTTCTCCTTACTTATATTTTATCACTTCCCCTACGCGAACGGGGAAAATAGTGTTATAATAAAAAAAGCAGTATGCCATTTTTACGGGAGGAGTTATGTCCACGGAAAGACCGTCTAAAACTTTTCTGCAAATAATGTTTATGTGCCTGGGTTTCTTTGGAATCCAATTCGGCTGGGCCCTGCAAATGGGAAATATGAGCGCTATTTATTCGCGTTTGGGCGCGAGTGAGGACCAAATCCCTATGTTGTGGTTGGCTGCCCCGGTTACCGGGTTGCTTGTTCAGCCGCTGGTGGGATATTTTAGCGACAGGACTTGGTGCCGCTTGGGCCGCCGCCGTCCGTACTTTTTGGGTGGAGCCCTTTTCTCTATGTTTGCGCTGTTTTTAATGCCGCAGGCTTCGGCTATTTGGATGGCGGTCATTGCGCTGTGGATTTTGGACACCTCGGTCAACGTGAGTATGGAGCCGTTCCGCGCATTTGTGGGTGATATTTTGCCGGAAGGCCAGCGCAAAACGGGTTATGCAATGCAGAGCGTAATGATTGGCGCGGGGGCTGTAATCGCTTCTTTCCTTCCGCAGATTTTAACGGCTTGCGGCGTAAGTACCGAAGCGCCCTTGGGGCATATTCCCAATACGGTTAAATATTCGTTTTACATCGGCGCGGTGGTGCTGATTGTGGCGATTTTGGCTACGATTAAAACAACGCCCGAATATCCGCCTGCCGATATGGAGGCATTTAACAACCTCAAAAAACAAACATTTAATCCGTTTAAAACCGTGCGGGAAATGTTCCGCGCGTTTATCACAATGCCCGTTACAATGCGCCGCTTGGCCGTGGTACAATTTTTTACATGGGCGGCCTTTATGGTAATGTGGGTGTATTTTACGCCGGGTATTGCTTCGGGCGTATTCCACGCCGCGCCCGGTTCGTCCGCTTACGAAACCGCCGCCAACTGGGGCAGTTCCTGCTTTGGTATTTATAACGGTGTGGCGTTTGTGTTTGCGTTCGCCTTGCTGTGGCTGACGACCAAGTTTTCCGCCAAGGCCATACACATTGCCTGCCTGACGGTGGGCGGCTTGGGATTGGGCTCCCTGGGCCTTACGCTGGTGGGGGTGCAGTTTACGCAACTGGGACTTATTTTCCCAATGGTGTGCATCGGTATTGCTTGGAGCAGTATTTTGTCTATGCCGTATGCAATGCTTTCCAACGCGCTCCCGGCGGACAAAATGGGGTTTTATATGGGCGTGTTTAACTTTTTTATCGTGATTCCGCAGATTTGCGTAAACCTCTTCTTCGGCCCGTTTATGAAGCACGTTTTGGGTGGCAGCGCGATTGCCGCCGTGGGCGTGGGCGGGCTCTTTTTGTTCATTGCGGCGGCGTTTACCTTGCGTGTGCACGACCGCCAAACGCAGGAGTAACTTATGAAAATTTCCTTTCGTTTGTCTTATAACACGGTGTGGGGCGAAACACTCCACGCCGTTTTGTACCGTGCACAGGCAGGTGCGAACGAGCGCAAAATAAATATTCCGCTTTCCACGCAGGACGGAAAAATTTGGACGGGGAGCATTTTGCTCCTTTTTAAACAGCCCGCCGTAATGGCATACCATTACGAGGTCCGCCGGGGGGACAAAACCGTCCGCCGCGAGTGGCAAAAGGTGGAGCGGACGTTATCCGTTTCGCCGCATACTTCGGCCTATTATTTAAACGACTCTTGGCGCGAATTGCCCGCACAGGCGCATTTGTATTCGTCCGCGGTAACGGAAGTCTTCCGCCCGCAGGCGGTTGTACAAACGCCCTTGCCGCTTTTTAAGCGCACGCTTTTACTGCGTGTGCAGTCCCCGTGCAACGGCGATTTGTACCTCTGCGGCAGTACGGAGCAACTGGGCAACTGGAACCCGGATAAAGCCCTGCCCTTAACACGCACGCAACTAAACGAGTGGGGAATAACGCTAAACGCCGAGGAGCAAACTTTTCCGGCGGAATATAAGTTTATTGTAAAGCATAACGGCGCGGTGTTGTGGGAGGACGGCTTTAACCGTACGCTGGATAATCCTTCGTTAAAGGACGGCGAAGTTTTTGCCCGGCAGGATCTACACCCTTGTTTTACGGGGGAAGCCCCGGTGCGGGCGGCGGGGGTGGTAATCCCCGTGTTTTCCCTGCGCAGTGAAACCGGTTGTGGCGTGGGCGATTTTGGCGACTTAAAAAAGTTGGCGGATTGGGCGCAGAAAACGGGGCAAAAGGTAATTCAAATTTTGCCTATTAACGATACCACGCTTACGCACACTTGGCAGGATTCTTACCCGTATAATGCCGTCAGCGTGTATGCGTTCCACCCGTTGTATGCGGATGTGCGCCTGTTGCCCGGCGGCAATAAATCGCTGGAAAAGGAACGCAAAAAAATAAATGAACTGCCGCAGGTGGATTACGAAAAAGCCCTGCAATTAAAACTGGAATATTTAAAACGGGCCTTTTTAAACGAGGGAAAAACAATTTTATCTACACCACAGTTCCGCCGCTTTTTTGCGCAAAATACGCATTGGCTGCCCGCGTATGCAATGTTTTGCACCTTGCGGGACCATTATAAAACGGCGGATTTTTCCAAGTGGGGGAAATATGCCCAATTTTCGTATGATGAATTGGTGGCCTTTTGCAAACCCGGCGCCAAGGAATACGGCACGGTATGCTTTTGGTATTATGTGCAATTTTTGCTCCATTGCCAACTGACCGGAGCCGTGCAATATGCCCGCCAAAAGGGAATTATTTTAAAGGGGGATATCCCGATAGGTATTTCTCCCAACAGCGCCGAAGCGTGGACGGAGCCGCAACTCTTCCACTTAAACGCGCAGGCAGGCGCCCCGCCGGACGATTTTTCCGCCACCGGGCAAAACTGGGGTTTCCCTACTTACAACTGGGAAGCAATGGCGCAAAACGGCTACCGCTGGTGGACGCGCCGCCTTGCCCATATGGCGCAATATTTTGACGCGTACCGCATTGACCACGTGTTGGGCTTCTTCCGCATTTGGCAGATCCCGTTGCACGCCGTGCAGGGGCTTTTAGGGCAGTTTTCGCCCGCGTTGCCGATGAGTGCGGACGAAATAAAGGGGTATGGCCTACCGTTTGATACTTCGTTTACCCGCCCGCATATTACGGCGGAAACGGTGCGCGAAGTGTTTGGCGATTTGGCGGAAAAAGTATCTAAAAAATATTTAGATGTGCAAGCGGACGCAACCTACCAATTAAAGCCCGCTTATGCCACCCAACGCCAAACGGAGCAGGCCTTTGCGAACCAAACGGACGAAAAAGCCCTGCGGATAAAAGAGGGCCTTTTTGCCTTGGCGGCCAATGTGCTTTTTGTGCCGGACCATAAGGACCCGTCAAAATTTCACCCGCGCATTTCCGCGCTGACAAGCGAGGCCTACCGCACTTTGCCCGCAGGAGAGCAACCGGCTTTTACGCGGCTGTATAACGAGTATTTCTTCCACCGCCACAACGAGTTTTGGAAGAACGAGGCGATGAAGAAACTCCCTGCTATTACGCAAGCCACGCGTATGCTGTGCTGTGCGGAGGACTTGGGGATGATTCCCGCCTGCGTGCCCGAGGTATTAAACAAGTTGCAAATTTTGTCCTTGGAAATTGAGCGTATGCCCAAGCGGTTGGGCGAAACCTTTGCCGATACGAACAAATACCCGTATTTGTCGGTGGCTACGCCGTCCACGCACGATATGTCTGTACTGCGTGGCTGGTGGAAGGAAAACCCGGAAAATACCGCGCGCTTTTGGCGTGAGGTGCTAGGAAAACCGGGCGAAGCCCCCGCGGAACTGGACGGGAAAACGACTGAGGAAATTGTGCGGCTCCATTTAAATAGCCCCTCTATGCTGGCCTTGATTTCGTACCAGGATTGGGCGGCTATGGACGAAGCCCTGCGCGCGCCGGACCCGGAAGCGGAGCGTATTAATGTGCCCGCCAATCCGCGCCATTATTGGCGTTACCGTATGCCCCTTACGCTTGAAAAATTGTTGGACCAAACGGCCTTTAACGATAAAATCAAGCAATTAATTGCGGACGCAAACAGATAAAATAAATCCCCCGGTTACCCCGGGGGATTGGTATTTACTGCCAAACTTTATCAGTTGGTAAATTTAAACTTTCGCAAAAAGTCTTATCTTTTTCCTCTTTATAGAAGCATTTTAGCGTATCGTCTGGCATATAGCCAATAGCATAGCGGGTATTTATAGGTAAGCGGTTGGCTAATGCTATGCCTTCAATATTGTTACTGGCCGCGTTAAGAGACGCACGGTAAGAAAAATATTTGCTTACCCTGCGTGGAACACTGTGTATTGCGTCTGCCCCAGGAATATCAATATCCAGGTCGCGTAAGTCGGTGGTATAATTTCCGTTGGACATAAAATAAACTTGGTTGGCTTGACCAATGGTTTTAACTAATGATAAGGCTTCGGCGGCGCGGCTTTTTTCTACTGCTTTTTCGTACTGTGGCAGGGCGACGGCGGCTAAAATGCCGATAATCAGCACCACTACTAATAATTCTATTAATGTAAAACCTTTTTCCATATATTCTCCTTACCTGTTTTTGGAAAAAGGCCATTAAAAACGGCTGCTTCCGTTGAGCCAAGTCTAGTAACCCAAACAGAAACAGCCGTGGTTTATTGCCACCCGAAGATGGCAATAAACACTCGGCACAGCATATCCAAAGGATCAGTTCGGATATGTTGTGCCTAAAAACGACTGCTTTTGGACTAGACTTGTGCCGGCATTTTTCAGCCAGCGCACCGGATTCCGCACCCGGTTCCAAAAACAGAATTAAATTGTTGCAGGCCTTGGCGGCTTGCGTGCGACCTTTTTATTATAACAATCTTTTTGCCGCGTTGTCTTTCTAACCCAAATACGGCTTTGACAAGGGGCGTATCAAGCGCTATCCTCATAAAAAGGGGGAAAATATGGGAACAGTACAAGATTTTTTTAAGATACTTCAAAAACGGTGTTCGCGTTACGCGCTGACGAACGAGTGCCCAATATCGGATAAGGCCTTAACCGCCTTGGTGGAGCAAGCGGTGAAAATTACGCCGAGTGCGTTTAATTCGCAAGGGGCTCGTGTGGTGCTTTTATTGGGGGAAAAACACCAACAGTTTTGGCAACTGACCAAGGACGCGTTAAAAAAGGTTGTCCCGCCGGAAAAATTCGCGCCCACGCAGGAAAAAATTACTTCATTTGCCGCGGCTTATGGTACGATTTTATTTTTTGAGGATTGGCCCACGGTAGAGGCTTTACAGCAAAAATTTCCGACGTATAAGGACAATTTTCCGCTGTGGGCGTATCAGTCCAACGGGATGTTGGAACTGGTGGTTTGGACGGCGCTTGTGCAGGCGGGAATTGGGGCGAGTTTACAGCATTATAATCCGCTGGTGGATGAGGCCGTACAGCAGGCCTTTAATATCCCCAAAACGTGGAAACTATTGGCGCAAATGCCGTTTGGGGTGTCCGTCGGCCCGGACGGGGAGAAAACCTTTTTGCCCCAGTCGCGCCTGCGCGTAGAAAAATAAAAAGGTCGTTTTTTGATAACAACAGATCCTGGAACGCTCCGCGCCGGACCCTAGCGGGCCGCCAAACACTCGGGGATGACGACAATAACAACGAGATCCCGCAGGATGTTGTCATCCCCGAGGAATTTAGTCGGGGATCTGCCGTTTCGTAAGAAAACGAAAACGACGCAACAACAGATTCCCGACTACGGCTTTCGGGAATGACGACTTTATGAAAAAAGAGGTCATCCTGAACTGGCGGCCCGCAGGGTTCCAAAATCTCATCAGGGTATATGCGGGGGGACTTTGCAGAGGAGTGGAATTTTACCCAATAAAAAACCCCCGGTTACCCAGGGGTTGTAAAATTTCCGGACTAGGACTCGAACCTAGAATGACTGGACCAAAACCAGTAGTGATACCATTTCACCATCCGGAAGTAAATTGTTTCATCACAGCTTAAGCGAGATGAATAACGGAAAATCTGTGCTGAACCCTATTGTACGTCTTTATTGTAGTCCGAACTTTCTTCTTGCGCTTTTCCTACGGATTGGTTTTTTAATTCTTCCTCGTAGGCTTTCAATATATTTTCTTCCAAGTATTCCCGAAACTCTTGGTTAATGGGGTGAACCATATCCTTGTGGGTTCCGTCGGGTAATTTCCGGGAAGGCATACAAAGAAACACGCCTTTTGTCCCTTCTACAATTTTCATATTACGAACTACGAAAGAATCGTCAAACGTTACACTTGCAAACGCCTTTAAGCGATCCTCTCCCATCAGATGTATTCTGACTTCCGTTATTTTCATCTTTTAAACTCCTATGAAATGTCGTAAAGAAAACTATCCGTTCCTTATTTTGTATTTTGCTTACCAAATTTTTTGCATCCTTTTCAGTTTCAACTAAAGCAAAAACCGTGGAGCCGGAACCGGACATCAAAACTGCATCTGTATTTGTTTTTCTCAAATCAAGCAGCACATTTCGTACAGAGTTTGTAAAAGGAACAACGCAATCCTCCAACCGATTAAATAAACAATCTTTCCAAAGGGTCAAAGGACTTGCACATCTAATGTATGTTATTAATTTATCTAATTTTGAGATGTTTGTCAATACTTCTTCTTTTTGCGGCAGTTTCAGCCGCGCAAAAACGCCCTTCGTGGGCACAATGGTATTGGGGTACGCGAGCACCAAAAAGGGCAACTTGCCCGTGGCGGGAACGGGGGTTAATTTCTCGCCGATGCCTTCGCCTTTTAAAAAGGTATCCTCGTACATAAAAAGCGGCACGTCCGCCCCCAGTTTGGCGGCAACGCCCAAGAGTTCGTTTTTATCTTTTTTAAAAATTTCACACAAGGCCAGCAGTACGCCCGCCGCGTCGGAGGAGCCTCCGCCAAGCCCCGCCCCGGTGGGGGTGTGTTTATCAAGCACCATTTTGATTTTGGCGTTTAATTGGTAATGCGTTAAAAAGGCCTGTGCGGCGCGCCACACGAGGTTGCTTTCGTCCGCGCGCAACAGCGAGCCTACCGGGCCCGTCAGCGTGAGCGAAATATCCGTTTTTTCGGCGGGTTCGGCTTCCAGCGTTAAGGTGTCGCCGAGGTTGATTTTGGCAAACAGCGTGGCCAGTTCGTGGTAGCCGTTGGGAAGTTTGCCGGTAACCTCCAAAAATAAATTTACTTTGGCCGGGCAAAAGCGGGTGATTTTCATTTTAGTTTGCGCTCCGTATTGTGAACTAAGGAACCCCAGTGGTATTCCTCGGTGGTTAAAAGTTCGCCGTTTTCGGCGTAGATATTGCGGCGGCCTTCCAAAAGTCCGTCGGTGTAAAATTCCTCTAATCTTACTTTTCCGTCGGCAAAATAGCCGAAGCGTTCGCCGTCCAGGCGGTTGTTGGTGTAGTGCTCGCGGTACCAAAGTGCGCCGGAGGGAAAATAGAGCAAGCGTTCGCCGTTTAATTTCCCGTCGGTGTAATTTTCCACGCTTTCTTTGTTGCCGTTTGCGTAAAAGGTTTCTTTTGCGCCCTCAATGTGGCCGCGCACAAAGGCTTCCCGTTCGCGCACGGTGCCGTCGTTTTGCGTAACGGTGCGCTCGCCTTCCAGTTGGGAATTTTTGTACGAGCAGCGCGTGTGAAGCATATCGTTTTTTATGGGGGTAAAATATTCGGCCGGGCCCTGTAAAATCCCGTTAAAATGTTCCTCGCGCGAACTCAGGCGGCCGTCGTCCTCGTAGCGGGTCAAAAGGCCGTGGAGTTTGTTATTTTTATAATGCGCTTCGGTTTTTACTTGGCCGTTTTCGTTAAATTCTTTTACCTCTCCGTCGGGGATAGTACCTAAAATTTCCAGCGTGGCACCATTGGAGGACAAGGTTTCCTCGGCCACCTCTTTGCCATTAATATAAAAGGAGTTCGCGCCTTTGCTGGTTTTTAGCACCGTGCCCGGATAGTGGTGGTGCGGTTTTTCTTCCTTGGGTTTTCCGGCGGCCAGCGCGTGCGCACGCTCCGTAATGCTGACAAGTTGCCCGTCCTTATATTCTTCGGTAAACGTAACGGAGTTATCGGACAGGTTGATAACTTCAAACTTGCCGTTTAATTTGCCCCCGGCCAAGTGCTTTACGGTGGCGGACGAAACGGCCAGTTCGGTTATTTCGCCGTCGGGCAAGTTGCCGGTGGTGTTGATGATGTTTTGTTCTTTATCCAAAAATTCTTTTGCCAGCGGAGTGGCTTTGTAATAAGTACGCGCGGTTGGTGTGGATACGCAAATAATTTTTTCTTTCATATCAAGGTTCCCCCAAGGGATTTGCCCTTATTTTACAAATTTATGCGGTGGTGTTACTTTTTTAATAAAGGGAAAGATATAATCGGAGTTTGTCCATTAGGTCATCCCGGCGGCGTGGGCGGTGCGGAGCGTTCTGGAAAGACGGCTATTTCTCCTTTGCCGTCATCCCGTAATGTCTTTATACGGGATCTGTCGTTGCCGTGGTTGTCATCCCCGAGTGTTTGGTGGCCCGCAGGGCTCGGGGATCTGTCGTTTCGTAAGTGAACAACAACAGCCAAGACGGATTCCCGACTACGACCTTCGGGAATGACGGCTTTATTAAATAGAGGTCATTCTGAACTTGTTTCAGAATCTACATCTTGGGTTGTTTGTCGTTGTCGTCATCCTGGAAAGTCGTAGTCCAGGATCTGTTGTTATGAAAACAAGGAATAGATACTGGACAGAAACCTTCCAGTATGACTTTGTTAGATAACGACACAGCAAACTGCCCAATCGGTAGGTCCTGAAACGAGTTCAGGACGACGATTCTATTTTTATAACGGCCTTGTCTTGTTGTGCTATCGTGTCGTCCTCCCGTAGTGTCTTTATACGGGATCTGTTGTTGCCGTGGTTGTCATCCCCGAGTGTTTCTGTCGGGGATCTGACGTTATGTAAGAGAACAACAACGACAAACAGCAGATTCCCGACTACGACCTTCGGGAATGACAAAGGAAAAAGGCTTATATCAAAAATAACGAGGTCATCCCCGAGGAATTTTGTCGGGGATCTGTCGTTTGCTTTTGTTGTTTATTGATTGGCCGTTAGAGGCCCTAAAAGGGCCGTATAAAAGAGTTTTTCTGTTTGGGTCCAAAAAAGGCTTGACTCGTTTTTTTTTTTTGATACAGTACCATTACGGCCCGGGGAGGGTTATATAAAAACTCCTACAGTCGCCCAAACCGGGCCGTACACAAGAGAAAATAGAAAAGGAGAAGAAAAATGATTAAGAATAATAACAAAGGGTTCACGCTCATTGAGTTATTGGTGGTCGTGTTAATCCTGGGCATTTTGGCCGCAATGGCAATGCCGCAGTACTTCAAAGCGGTGGAACGCTCCCGTATGACGGAAGCCGATCAGTTGCTCGGTTCTATTGCGCAAGCGCAACAACGCAAATACTTGCAAATTAACAATTATGCAACCAAGTTTCAGGGCTTGGACGTTGCTCCGAAAGGCGCTACTGACAGTTCTTTCTGCACCAAGGGAACTGTTGGCGAAAATACTTGTGGCACTGGTAATGGCTTTTTAGTTAGTTTGTCTGGCACTGCCTATAATGAGGGTATTGCCACGGCCAAACGTGTTGGGCCTAATACCTTGCAGTATAACTATACGTTGAGCCGCTACTATGGCAATACTGGTACAACTTGTGAGGCCGGTGATGCTAATGGTGCTGGGCTGTGCAATGATTTCTGCGGTGTGGACACTTTAACCAAGAGTGGTGATAAGTGCTGCGCCAACGGTACTGCTGGTGCTGATGGCGGTTGTGATGCACCTTCTGCTGCTGGTTCCGGCCTGTAATTTAGTAAAAATGCGTTTTACACCGCTCTTTCCGTTGTTTGGAAAGGGCGGTTTTTATTGCCAGAGGGAAAATAGCCCTTATTTAACCTTTTATATAACTTGACAGCGGGGCCTTTGTCTGGTACTCTCTAATTATGTACACTATAAGTAGATTTGAATTTAGTAAGGGGGAAGTATGAGCGAAGTAATTTTGACGGATGCAAATTTTGAAGAAGAAGTATTAAAAAGCAAAGAACCTGTAATGGTGGACTTTTGGGCCACTTGGTGCGGGCCGTGCCGTATGTTGGGCCCGGTGGTGGAAGAATTAGCCGCCGAGTATGCAGGCAAAGTAAAAGTCTGCAAGTTAAATACCGACGAAGGCATTGCCACCAGCACCAAATACCGCATTTCTTCTATCCCTGCCTTGCTCTTCTTTAAAAACGGAGAATTAGTCGGGCAGACCGTGGGATTGCAGTCCAAAGCCGCTTTGCAGGAAAAATTAAACTCCTTGCTGTAAGGAGGCTGTATGAAAAAGTTGTTCGGGGCCTTGTGTGTAGTGGTATTGTTTGCTGTTACGCTCGCGGCCCAGCAGAGTGCTACTATTCCCGAGATGACCAGCCGGGAATATGACGGTCTTAAAAAAGACCAAGTGTTTGTTGTGATGTTTACTGCGCCTTATTGCGGGCCTTGCCACGCGGCCGAGCGGAAAATGATGACCGCTCTTACCAAAGAATACGCGAGGGACAAGAACGTAATTATCCGCAAAGTGGATGTACAAAACGACGTAAAACCGGCAAACGGAACGCTGTTAAAAGATGCGTGGGGCATTACCGCGTTGCCTACCTTTGTGGTGGTGTATAACGATAAGGTAATGTATTCCCATATTGGATATTCTGCCATTTCCGGCTCCGTCGTTCAGCAGGAACTGGAATATCAAATTAATACCCTTAAATAGTATGATAGCGCCCGCCCTACCCCGGGGCGGGCCTCTATCCCGCCTATGACCCAACTACAACCGCAATTTTATTTAATTGATGCCCATAACTTTTTACATCGCAACTATCACGCGTTGCCGAAATTATCCACCTCGTCCGGGCAAGAGGTCGGCGCGCTGTATGGTTTTTTGCGCTGGTTAATCAAAATGCTGCGCGAGCATAACCCGGCGTATGTGGCCGTATGCTTTGACTCGCCCGGCGGTTGTGCGCGGCGCAAGGCGTTATTGCCTTCCTATAAAGCAAACCGCAAAAAACCGGACGACGCACTTGTCAGCCAGTTGAATTTGGCGCGCGGCTTGGTGGATACCTTGGGCTTAACGGTAGTTGCCAAACAGGGGATAGAAGCCGACGATTTAATGGCCTTTTTGGCCCGCCACGCCGCGGCGCAAAAGGTGCCCAGCGTGTTTGTTACGTCGGATAAAGACGTTTACCAATTTTTAAATGAATACATTTCCATTTGGCCCTTTGGCGGAAAGGACGGCTTTAAAGGGCCGGAAGCCGCCAAGGAAAAATTCGGCGTGGATACGGCTTTTCTGCCCGATTATTTTTCTATCGTGGGCGATGCGTCGGACAATGTGCCCGGCGTAATGGGGGTGGGCCCCAAAAGCGCGGTGGACCTGATTAATAAGTTTGGCCACTTGGAGGATATCCTCCGCGCCGCGCATAGTGATAACCCCGATTTTAAACCTGCCCTTGCCAAAAAGATTTTAACGCACGAGGGCGAAGCCTTGCTATCCAAACAGTTGGTGGTGTTTGATTCCAATTTGGATATGCCCTTTAACTTGGATGATTACCGCGTTCGCACGCCGAATAAAGAGCAGTTGGAAGCATTATTTAAAGAGTACGAATTTAAAAATTTATTGGACTTTTTTGAAGCCCCGCGCCCGGCTGTTGTGGCCCCTGCGCCCGAGCAAAAGGAATTGTTGCTGGGCGAAGCGTTGAAAAAAGCGGAAAGTACCCCGCGTATTTTTCTGCACGCGCAAGATGAATTTTTGGTATTGGGGCTTAACGAAGCGGAAGCCTCTTACACGCCTATCAGCGATATCCAGCCGTGGGAGTTGGCGGCCCTTAAAAAATTGGTGGAAAATGATTCCATTGAAAAAATCGGGTACGATTTAAAACTGACTTTGCGGGAACTGGATATCAATGTACACGGACAATTTATTAAATGTTTTGACGGACGTTTGGCGCGTTATTTGTTAAATCCGTCGGGCGATTTGAGTTTTGCGGGCGCGTGTGCGGATTATTTTTCCGCCACCGTGCGCGAAGATGACGCGTTTGAATTATTAAAGGAATACAACCGCTACATTTGGAAATTGCAGGAAGTTTTGACCGCCAAATTAAAAGAAGCCAACCAATGGGACCTTTTTAATAATTTGGAACTTCCGTTAATGATGGTGCTGTCCGCTATGGAGTTTGCGGGCCTGCGCATTGACCCGGGATGGCTGGAAAGTTTTAAAGTATTGTTAGAGCAGGAAATTGCGCGCTTTCAAAAGGATATTGACGCCCGCGCCGGTTACCCGGTGAACATCAATTCCACCAAACAGTTGGGCGTACTGCTTTTTGAACAAATGAAAATTCCGCCCGTGCGCAAAACCAAAACGGGCTACTCCACCGACGAATCGGTACTGGAAGAAATCGCGCAAACCTACCCGGTGGCGCGGGCCATTTTGGAGTACCGGGCCAGCAGTAAATTAAAGGCGACTTATGTAGATAATTTGCTGTTGCTGGCGGATGATGAAAACAAGGTCCACTCGTACTTGGACCAAACCGGCACGGTAACGGGCCGCTTGTCCAGTTCCAGCCCCAACCTGCAAAATATTCCCGTCCGCACGGAAAAGGGCCGCCTGTTGCGCAAGGCCTTTTGCGCGGCGGAAGGAAATGTTTTGTTAAGCGTGGACTATTCCCAAATTGATTTGCGCGTACTGGCGCACGAAAGCCAGGACCCCGTGCTTATCCAGTCCTTTTTGGACGGCGGGGATATCCACACGCAGACGGCGGCGCAAGTGTTTGGCGTAATGCCGCTAATGGTTACGGAGCAAATGCGGTCTAGTGCCAAAGCAATTAATTTTGGTATCATTTATGGACAGGGCCCAATGGGCCTTTCCCAAGCGCTCGGCATTACGCTGCGCGAAGCCAAAGAATATATAGACAATTATTTCCGCAATTACCGTGTCGTGCGCGAGTGGATAGACGCAAATGTCGCCCTTGCCCGCCAAAACGGATATGTAAAAACAATGCTGGGGCATATCCGCTATCTGCCGGAGTTTAATATGGGGGTTGGAAGTATGACCTCTTTTGCCCAGCGCGCGGCCATTAATACGATTGTGCAGGGCGGTTCGGCGGATATCATTAAAAAGGCAATGGTAGATGTGTTTTCCGCCTTCCGCAATACGCCCGTGCAAATGGTGATGCAGGTGCACGACGAACTGATTTTTGAAGTGCCGCAGGAAGGGCTGACCGAAACGGCGGCCCGCATTAAAGGGTTAATGCAAAACGCCGTTAAATTGCGGGTTCCTCTGTTGGCGGCGGCCAAGGCTGGGAAGAACTGGTACGAATTAGAAAAACTGCCTTTATGAATTTACGCGTGAAAGACAAACTGGTGTTGGGCCTGACGGGCAGTATGTTAAGCGGCAAAAGTACAGCCTTAAACTTTTTTGCACAGAACGGTGCGGAAGTGTTATCGTGCGATGAAATCGTGCGTGAACTTTATAAAAAACCTGCTGTTCAGCAAAAACTGTCCGCTTGGTTCGGTTCGTTTCAGCCCGCGCAAGTAGCAAAGGCGGTCTTTCATAATCAGGCGGCCCGCTTAAAATTGGAAGCCTTTTTGCACCCGTTGGTGTTACAGTCGGCCGCGCAAAAAATAAAACAAAGCGCCCACGCTTGTTTTGTGTTTGAAGTTCCGCTTTTATTTGAAGCGGGGTGGGATAAATTAACCGATTTGAATATTTTAGTATTGGGCGACAAGCGCACCTTGCCCGCACGCTTAAAAGAGCGGGGAGTAAGCCAGGCGGAATATAACCGCCGGATAGCCGCGCAGTTGCCCGAAGACGAAAAAGCCCGCAGAGCCGATATTGTGCTGGCCAACAGTGGCAGTAAAGCAGATTTGGGCTTGAAAATAAAACGCCTCATCCGTGCGATTACATTTATTTACGGAGTAAAGTAAGGAGTTACAATGGAAGAACATACCACGCAGGAAAAGACCTCTAAACCCGCCAAGGAAACCAAAACGGTCAAAACGGCCGCTTCCGCGGCGCCCGCCGAAGAAACCAGAACGCAACGGCCCGCAAGCCGGACTGGACGCACAATGTCCCGCCCGATGATGCAGCAGGCTCCGCGCCAACCCAACGGGGCTAAACCGATGGACGCGCGCGCGTTAAACAAACTCAGTATGCCGGAACTGACGAAACTGGCCGTCAATTATAATATTGAAGATATCTCCGGTCTGCGCAAGCAGGAACTTATCGGCCGCATTGTGGCTGTACAGGCCAAGCAAAACGGCTCCGTGTACGGCGGCGGCGTGTTGGAAATTTTGCCGGACGGCTTTGGCTTTTTACGCTCGGAAGAAAATAACTATTTGGCCGGAGCCGAAGATATTTATGTTTCTCCGTCCCAAATCAAACGCTTTGGCCTGCGCAAGGGAGATACCATTGAAGGCCTTATCCGCCCGCCCAAAGACAACGAACGCTTTTTTGCTATGTTGCAGGTGCAAAAAGTAAACGGCGTGGATTCCGATAAAATCTACAACCGCCCGCTGTTTGAAAACTTGACTCCGCTCCACCCCAACGAACGCTTTACGCTGGAAATTGATAAATCGTCGCTTACCCAGCGCGTGATTGATTTGATTGCACCTATCGGTAAGGGCCAGCGCGCGCTGATTGTGGCGCCGCCCAAAAGCGGTAAAACTATGATTTTGCAGGCGATTGCGCACTCTATCGCCCAGAACTATAAAGACGCGGTGTTAATGGTGCTTTTAATTGACGAACGCCCCGAAGAAGTTACCGATATGAGCCGCAGCGTAAAGGGCGAGGTGGTGGCCTCTACGTTTGACGAGCCCGCCGACCGCCACGTCCAGGTGGCCGAAATGGTGCTTGAAAAAGCCAAACGCTTGGCCGAACAGGGCAAAGATGTGGTCATTTTGCTGGACTCCATTACCCGCTTGGCCCGTGCCTACAACACGGTTGCCCCGTCTTCGGGCCGCGTGCTGACGGGCGGTTTGGAAGCCACGTCCTTGCAAAAGCCCAAACGCTTTTTGGGCGCCGCGCGCAACATTGAAGAAGGCGGTTCCTTAACCATTATCGCTACCGCAATGATTGAAACCGGCAGCCGTATGGACGAAGTAATTTTTGAAGAGTTTAAAGGAACGGGCAACAGCGAACTGTGCCTGGACCGCAAACTTTCCGAACGCCGCATTTTCCCGGCGGTGGATATCAACCGCAGTTCTACGCGTAAGGAAAATTTGCTCTTGTCGGAAGACGAACTGAACAAGGTTTGGATTATGCGCAAGGTATTGGCTCCGCTCAGTTCCGTGGACGCGATGACGCTACTTTTGGAAAAGTTATCCTCCACCAAATCCAACAAGGATTTCTTTAAACAAATGGAAGTAAACGCTTTTTAGCGTGGGCGGGGGAAAGAAAATCTTTCCTAAACCCGCAATTTATGGTAAAATAAACTATAAGATTTTGAAAGGAAGACTATAAAATGAAAGAAAAAATACACCCGAACTATGAATTCGTAGAAGCCGTTTGCGCCTGCGGCAACAAATTTATGACCCGCTCCACGGCCAAAACTTTGAAATTGGACATCTGCGCCGCTTGCCACCCGTTCTTTACCGGCAAACAGAAATTGCTGGATACCGAAGGTATGGTAGAAAAATTCAACAAACGCTTTGCGAAAACCGAAGGCAAAACCTTGGTCCGCAAACCGAAAACGGAAGTGAAAGCGAAAGCCAAATTGGCGAGAAAACCGGTAGTGGCCAAGAAAGCCGCCGCCAAAAAGCCCGCCAAAAAAGCGGAAGCCAAAGCCGAAGAAGCCAAATAGCCGTTTTTTTACAAAAGAGCAGACTGTCCGAAAGGGGGTCTGCTCTTTTTCTTTGCAGTTAATTTGCCGTAAGGAATTTGTATGGATACCTCCAAATACGTAGCCGAATTTAAACAGTTGGAAGACGAATTGTCTTCGGGCAATTTGTCCAGCCAAGATTTAGCCGTCAAGGCCAAACGCCACGCGTTTTTAAAACCCATTATTGAAAAGGAACAAGAAATCAACGCCGCCGAAAAGGCCATCGCCGATGACCGCGCGATGATTGAAGCGGGCGAAGACAAAGAACTTGTCAAAATGGCCGCCGATGAACTGGCGGAACTGGAAGCCAAACTGCCCGAACTGCAAAAGGAACTGCGCATTTTGGTTATCCCGCCGGACCCGAACGATTCCAAAAATATCTATTTGGAAATCCGCCCCGGCGCAGGTGGGGACGAAGCCGCCCTGTTCGCGGCTGAACTTCTGCGCGTATATCAGCATTTTGCCCAAACCAAGGGGTGGAGCACCGAAATTTTGGAATTTACGCCTACCGGTTTAAAGGGCTGCAAATACGTCAGTATGTTTATCAAGGGCGACGGCGCCTATTCGTGGCTCCGCAACGAATCGGGCACGCACCGCGTACAGCGCGTGCCGGATACCGAAACGGCCGGACGCGTGCATACCTCTACGGTTACGGTAGCCATTATGCCGGAAGCCGAGGAAATTGATATTGAAATCCGCCCCGAAGATTTGGAAATGGAAACCTGCCGTTCCGGCGGCGCGGGCGGCCAGAACGTAAACAAGGTGGAAACCGCCGTGCGCATTATCCACAAGCCTACGGGCATTGTGGTTTCCTGCCGCGAGGAACGCCACCAAGGCAAAAACCGCGAAAAAGCAATGGCTATGCTCCGCGCGAAACTCTATCAAATTGAAGAAGAAAAGCGCAATAAAGAAATTTATGACGAACGCAAGGCTCAGGTGGGCACGGGCGACCGCAGCGAAAAAATCCGCACCTACAACTTCCCGCAGAGCCGCGTTACCGACCACCGCACCGACAAATCCTACCATAACTTAATGGAAATTATGGAAGGCAACATTGAGCCTATTTTAGAGGATTTGCGCGCGTACCGCGTGGAGCAGAAACTTAAAAATCTGCAAATCTGATAAGTTGCAATTTTGTTGCCGGGCGGGCTGTTTTCCGCCCGGCTTTTTTTTAAGGAGATTTATGAATACCGTTTCCCAACTTTTATCTGCCGCCGTTTCCCGCTTGCAAGCGGCCGGGTCTGATGAGCCCGAAGCCAACGCCGAGTGGCTGCTCGCCTACGCGCTGGGCGTCAGCCGGACGTGGGTGCTTGCCAACGGTTCCGAAACTGTTCCCGCCGGCCAGCAAGCCCAATTTGAGCGGTTTTTAGCGCGCAAGGCAGACGGCGAGCCCCTTTCGCATATTGTGGGCTTCCAGCCCTTTTGCGGATTGGATATCCGCGTTACGCCCGATGTTTTAACGCCCCGCCCGGAAACCGAAGACTTGGTGGAACAGGTATCTGCGCTTTTTGACAAAAAGGGCCGTTATGCCTTTTTGGATATGTGTACGGGCAGCGGGTGCATTGCGTTAGCGTTGGCGAACAAATTTCCCAATGCGCAGGTATTGGCTGTGGATAAAAGCGAAGCCGCCCTAAAAGTGGCGCAGGAAAACGCGCGCGAACACCGCTTGACCGAGCGCGTACACTTTTTGCAAAGCGATTTGTGGGAAAACGTAATGGGAACCTTTGATTTAATTATTTCCAATCCGCCCTATATTCCAACGGCCGATTTGGCCACGCTAACGCGCGAAGTGCAGCAAGAACCGTGCCTGGCGTTGGACGGCGGGGAGGACGGCTTTGAAGTTACCCGCCCGCTGTGCGAGGCAGCCGACGGCTATTTAAACCCCGGCGGACTACTTGCGTTGGAACTGTGCAAGGGCCAGCCGTGGCCCTTGGCGCGGGGGCTAATGGAAATTGGCTGGAAGGCGGAAGTAAAAAAAGATATATTTAACATAGAGCGGTTTGTTTTTGCCCGAAAAATTTAATTTTTAACGGAGTTTTTATTATGGACAGATTTATTATTCACGGCGGTAAAAAACTAAACGGTACCGTACACATCAGCGGCAGTAAAAACGCCGCCTTGCCTATTCTGGTAGCCACCTTACTGACGGACGAACCGTGCGTTTTGCACCGCGTGCCCAATTTGCGTGACGTGCGCACCACGCTTAAAATTTTGGAATATTTAGGCAAAAAGGTAGAGTATAAAGATAATACCGTTACCATTACGGCTGACGGCGTTTTGAAAAACACCTTGCCCTATGAACTGGTAAAACAAATGCGCGCTAGTTTTTGGGTGGCTGGCCCGCTGTTAGCCCGCTTTAAAACGGCGGAGATTCCGCTTCCCGGCGGTTGCGCGATTGGCGTGCGCCCGGTGGATATCCATTTAAAAGGTTTTGAAAAATTGGGCGCTGAGTGCGACATTAAGTCCGGCAACGTGATTATCCACGCCCAGAAATTAACCCCGGCCAAAATCGTTTTGCGCTTCCCCAGCGTAGGGGCCACGCAAAACCTGCTGATGTGCGCCTGCTTAATTCCGGGCGAAACCATTTTGGAAAACGTCGCCAAGGAGCCGGAAGTGGACGACGTCATTGCGTTTTTAAATAAAATGGGGGCGGACATCCGCGTAGGCGATAAAGGGCAACTTATTGTGCAGGGCAAAACCTCCTTGCACGGTGCGGAGCATACCGTTGTGGCGGACCGCATTGAAACGGGTTCCTATATCTTGGCCGCTTGCGCCACCCGCGGCGATGTAACCGTTACGGGGTGTGTGCCGGAACATAACTCCATTTTACTGGAAGATTTGCAGGAAGCGGGCTTTACCTTGGACGTTACCGACGACTCCGTGCGCGTCCACGCCTATGACGGCGATATTAAGCCTGTGCGCGTGCGCACCGCGCCGTATCCCGGCTTTGCTACCGATTTGCAGGCCCCGTGGATGACGTTAATGACCTTGTGTAACGGTACGGCCGAAGTGGATGAGGATATCTTTGAGAACCGCTTTATGCATGCGCCGGAACTCGTGCGTATGGGGGCCAATATTTCCACCGAAAAGAGCGTCGCACGCGTAACGGGCGTAAAGGAACTCTCCGCGGCGCACGTTCAAGCGTCTGATTTGCGCGGCGGTATGGCCTTAGTTATCGCGGGTTTGTGCGCGGCGGGCGAAACGGAAGTGGAGCGCGTGTATCACATTGACCGCGGCTACGAAAAACTGGAAGAGAAATTAACTGCTTTGGGCGCGGATATCCGCCGTTATAATCCCGATAAAAATGAGTTTTGACGTTGTTTTTAACTATATTTTAAAGCGTACCGGCGCAGGTGTTGGCGCGGGGCTGGAAGGTTTTCGCGCTCTTTTGGCGCGGTTGGAAAACCCGCAAGAGCATTATAAAATCGTCCACGTCGCAGGTACGAACGGTAAAGGCTCTGCCAGTACCTTAATGGCTTCCGCATTTACCGCCGCCGGATATAAGACAGGGCTTTTTGTGTCGCCGCATTTGGTTTCGCCTGTGGAGCGCATACAAATAGATGGGGAAAATATTTCCCGCCAAGCCTTTTCCAAAGCCGTTTTGGATGTGTTCCAAGAAGAAGAGGAAGAACTTAACTTTTTTGAAATTTTAACAGCAGCCGCGCTTTTGTATTTTGCCCGCCAAAAGGTACAGTATGTTGTGCTGGAAACGGGCCTTGGCGGGCGGAAAGACCCCACCAATGTATGTACGCCCGTGGCGTGCCTGATTACGTCAATCGGGCTGGACCATACGCAGTATTTGGGTTCCAGTTTAGCGCAAATCGCCTTTGAAAAGGCGGGTATTATTAAGCCCAATGTTCCGGTGTTTGCGGGCGAAATGGCCCTTTCCGCGCGCGAAGTATTGCGCAAAACCGCCCAGGAACGCAACACCCCTTTGCACTTTGTAAAAGAGAGAGAGCCGTTTTCCGTTTCTTCCTACGATTTTTATCACAATCAAACCCTGCTCCACACCTTGGATAACCAAGCGTGGCCCTTGCATACCTTGGGGGCGCAGCAGGCGGTCAACGCGTGCTTGGTGTATCAGGTGGCAAAGGCCTTGAACCTGCCGGATAAAGCCCTTAAAAAGGCTTTTCAAACGGTTAATTTGCCGGGGCGCTTTGAGGTTATTTCTACCGAAAAAAATACTTGGGTGCTGGACGGGGCCCATAACCCGCAAGCCATAGAGGGGCTGATGAAGTTTTGGCAACAGGCACCGTTTGGGGAAAATTCCGCCCTGCTGTGCGGGTTTATGAAGGATAAAGACTACAAAAAAATGCTCTCGCTTCTCTGCCCGCATTTTAAGCATATTTTTATCACGGTGCCGCCGTCTGCCCGCGGTGCCACCGAAGCCGATATCCGCGCCGCCCTGCCCAAGGGCGTAAAGGTTGTCTTTGAGCCCGATTGGCAGCAGGCTATGCGCCTTGTGAAGGCGTTTCCCTGCGTGCTGTGTACGGGGTCTTTTTACTTGGCCGGAGCCGTGCGCGGCCAGATAGCCAAATAGGGCGTTTTCCCGTCATAAAACAGGGTTGACATCGGCGGGGGTATTGTGGTTAAATTTAGTGTAAGGTATTTTTTAGACGGGGAGCAAAAATGGCGTTAGACAATAACCAATTTGACGGACACGGCGATATCGCCCAGTTTTTGGAAAAATTTAAAGAGCAGACTTTTTCCGCTCCCGTTACGCCGCCCGTGAATACCTATTCTTCGCGGGAGGATTCTATCCCCGCAAAACCTGCCCAATACGAACGCTCGTTTGAAAAATTGGAGCAGAAAATCCGCGAACTGGAAGAGCGCTTTGAAGCCTCGGCTAGCCAAAACCAGTTGATTTTGTCGGAACTGGCCCGCACGCGCGAAGCCTTGGACCGCCAAAAAGATAAAGATGCTTTTTTTGAACATATTTCCCGCACGATTGCCAATTTAAAGGCCAGCGTGGAAAACCTTTCCCGTGCCCAGCAAGAGCAACGCTCGTTCCGCGAGCCCGATGTACAGCGCAGTTTTGACCCGGTTCCGCCCGCCTTTGGCACGCCTGAGCCGGCCCGCGCCGTCTATCATTTTGAGCCCGCCCAGCAAAATTCCCGCTTGGAACGCGAGGAGAAGGAACGCATTATTTCCAGTTTAAAGCAAAAAGCCTCGCAATTAAAAGCCGTAAACAGCGCGTTGGACCGCGAAATTAAAAAGGTCCAGCAGGAAAAAATGGAAGCGCTTAAAAAATCGGCCGAGCAAGCCAAGGAAATTTTATCCTTGCGCGACCGCTTAACCGCCGCTGAGGAACGCTTTAAATCGTTTGATTTTGAAGGCCGCATTATTTCCATTAAACAGCAGTATCAGCAGAAGGTGTCCAGTTTGGAAAACCAACTGCAAGAAATTTCCGATACTTGTATGAAGCAGGTAGAGGAAATTGAATCGTTAAAGGCCGAAAACTTAAAACTCCACAAGGCCGCCGCCGAAAAGGACGAAGCCTTGGCCCGCTTGGAAGCCAAAGAACGGGAACTCACGGCCCTCAAAGCCGAAATTTCCGCCTTGCAAACCAGCCATAGCGAAGCCTCTAAAAAGCAGTTGGCCTCGTTTAGGGAAAAATTGCAGGCGTTGGAATCCCAGCGCGACGGCTTGCAGGCTGAACTGACCCGCGCGCAAGAATCGCTGGATGCGGTCCGCCAAGAAAAAGAAACCTTGGAAAAGAATTTCAAGGAGTTACTGGCTAAAATTAACGATAATGACGCCGTTATCGCGCAACTCAAAGCCAAAATTGAGGTGTTGGGCCAGCAAAACGAGGAACTCGCGCACCACAACGAAGAGTTATCGCACCAAAATGCAGAACTCAAAGAGCATAACGAATCTTTAACCAATTACAATGCCGCCTTGACAAGCGCCAACCAAACCTTGACGCACGAAAAAGAGGCTTGGGCGGAAAAGGCCGAAATTTCGGGCCGCGAACGCGCCGCACTTGCCGAACAGGCGGAAACCTTGGGCCGAGAAAAAGATGAACTGGCCGAAAATGTGGCCGCCCTCACGCAGGAAAAGGCTTCCTTGGCCGCTCATACGGAAAATTTAAATAAAGAAAAAGAATCCCTATCCGCCCGTGCTGAAACTTTAACGCGCGAGAAAGAGGAATTAACCGCCCGCGCCGCCGAATTGGAACGGGAGAAGGAACGCCTTACCCAGCAGGCCGCGCACTTGGCGCAGGAAAAAGAAGAGTTGGAACGCCGCTCGCACGAAATGGGCAACGCCAAAGACGCACTGTCCGGCGATTTGGCCGCTATCCACCAAGAAAAAGATGTTTTGGCTGGGAACTTGGAACAGGCCAACCGCGAAAAGGAAACCTTGGCCGCGCGTGCCGAAACTTTAACGCGCGAAAAAGAAGCGTTAGCGGACAGTTTGGCGCAACTTAACCGCGAAAAACAAAATTTGGCTGAAAATTTAGAACAGGTGGAACGCAAAAAGGAAGCCTTGGCCGGAAGTTTGGCCCAGGTAAATAAAGAAAAGCAGGACCTTTCCTTGCAATCTGCCGCCCTTAAACAGCGCGCCGAGCGTTTGGAAGGAGAAACCAAGGAACTGGCCAAGGAAAACCAGCAACTGCGCAACCAAAGCGCCGCGCTGTTGGCCGCCCGCCTCGTGCAGGAAAAGGAACGCGCCAAAGAGGAAACCTTGCAAAAGGCGGCCCAGGCGCATAAGCCGCAGGCTCCCGTTTTCCCACAGCCGCCCGCTCCGCAAAAGACGAAAGAAGCCGCTGTGTCCGTGCCCGCTAAAAAGCCCTTGACGGAAGCGGACTTGCCCGAAATTAAGGTGGCCGAACCAATCGCCCAGCCGGAAGCAATGTACGACGGCGAGGACTTTTTGACCAAGACCGATAGTTTTATCGGCCGGATGAAATGGTCTATATTTAGAGAAGACAAATAACCGATATTTAGGGCCTGGCCGAGCGTCAGGCCCCTTTACAATAAGGAAGAAAAAATGCCAATTTTAAAAGTAGCAGTATTGTACGGCGGAAAATCCACCGAACACGAAGTTTCCGTGCATAGCGCGCAGACGGTTTGTCGCGTACTGTCGGAAAAGAAGGACAAATACCAAGTTTATCCTATATTTATCAGCAAGCAGGACCGCTGGTTCTTGCAAGACGCTTGCGGACCCCAGCACCCTACCGATAAACCCATTACCCCGGTGCTTAAAGACGATGCCAATTTAGTCGCCTTGGACGGCTCTTTTGCTATCAAGGCCGATGTGGTGTTCCCGGTTTTGCACGGCACCAACTGCGAGGACGGCACAATGCAGGGCTTTTTGGAAACATTAGACGTCCCGTATGTGGGCTGCGGTGTGTTGGCCTCGGCAATGGGGATGGATAAGGAAATTGCCAAACTGATTGCGCGCGAAGCGGGCGTGCCGATTTTGCCTTGGAAAACCGTCAGCAAGGATGCCGGGTACGATTTGCCCGCCTTGCAAGCGTGGGTGAAAAAACAGGGCCTGCCCGTGTTTGTAAAGCCTGTCCGCTTGGGTTCTTCCGTCGGCGTGCGCAAAGTAAAAACCGTGGACGAATTAAAGGATGCGGTGGATTTTGCCTTGCAGTTTGATACGGACGTTTTGATAGAAAAAGGCGTGGACCACGCCCGCGAAATCTTCTGCGCCATTTACGGCGAGGGCGCCCATATAAAATCCTCCGCCTGTGGGGAACTGCGCACCGTGGCCGGAGAATTTTTTGACTATAACGCCAAATACATTGTAGCGGGCGGGTGCGAAACCAAGGTTCCGGCGGATATTCCGGCGGACCTTGCACAAAAAATGCGCCAAGACAGTGAAAATGTTTTCCGTGCTTTGCGCGGAAGCGGGCTGGCGCGTGTGGACTTTTTAATGGATAAAGACGGCGCGTATTACTTCTCCGAAATTAACACAATGCCGGGGATGAGCGAAACGAGCCTCTTCCCGCAACTGTTTAGCACGTGCGGGGAAGATTACGGGCAGATTTTGGAAGGCTTAATTGCGCTTGCTCTGCAAGTGCACGCGAGAAAGGCTGCGCTGTCTTTAAACCGCTGATTATGGAAAAACTGATTGCACGCTTTACGGGGCTTAACATTTGGGTAAAAGTGATTATTTGCTTTTGCCTGTTTGGCGCGCTTGTAAATGCGTTTTTGGTGGCGCGGGATTTTTCCACGGACGGAATTTTGCTCCGGCTACACGCCGGGTTTTTTGTGCTGTATTTGGCGCAGGTGGTGTTTGTACTCTTGCACGAGCGGGCCGTGTGGGTTTTAACCGCCTTGCAAGGGGTGCTTGCCCTGCTCACCAATGCGGATTTTACTTTTGTGCCGCTTTTGCGCGTAGTAAGTGGGTGGATGTACGCCCTAATGGGCCAGCCGTCCGTAGAAATGATGGCGGTTTATAAGTATGTGTTTATTTCCTTGGCGTTTACAATGCAAATGTTAAGCGCGTATGCGTTGTTTTCGCTTTTGCCAAAACCCAAGCGCAAAGAGCCCGCGCCGGAAGAAAAAACAGGCGAAGCGGTTTTAGAATAATAAAAAATTCCCGTGTCGGTTGTATAGGCGCGGGGATTTTTTTAAATATGTTATAATAAAGAAGTAAAAGCAGTATTGCAAGGCGTTTTCTTGCAAGACAATTTGTTCTGTTTTTGGAACCGTATGCGGAATACGGTGCGCTGTTGGGATACCAACGGCATAATCACACTCCAAAAACAGTCGTTTTAAGCACGGAATAAACGGACTAATTACCCGGTTGTTCCGTGCTGAGTGCTTTCTGCCATATTTTTTATATGGCAGAGGGCCGCGGCTGTTATTATTTGGGTTAGTGTGATTAGCTCGGATATAACAGCCGTTTTTATTGTTTTGGCTTCTTGTTATATCGGGGCTCGGTATAACAAGGAGAAGTATGTGAAGAAAGGTTTTACGCTCATTGAGTTGTTGGTAGTGGTTCTGATTATCGGTATTTTGGCTGCGGTGGCTTTGCCGCAATACACAAAGGCCGTACTCAAAAGCCGGAGCGCTAAATATTTAGCCACTATTAAAACGGTTTACGAAGCCCAGCAGACGTATTATATGGCAAACGGTTCATATGCCCACGCCTACGAAGATTTGGATATTGTGCCGTCGTTACCTAACAAACCCGCAAGTGCGTATTGTGCGATGTACACCGCGTCTAACGACGCTTCCCGCGCGGATAATGATTTTGTGGTAACGCTTAATAATAATGCCAATGCGGATATTTCCACTTTTGTTGCGGGAGCCTTTATCCGTGGGGATTATGCCTGCGGCGGGTTTAAAATTCCGCTGCGGGATTTTGCAGGCGGGCTGTCTGCCGGGAATTTGTATTGCTATGAGCACGCCAATTATTTTAAAAAAGAAGCCGGTTCCTTTTGCCAAAAATTATACGGGGCAACCTATGTAACCACTTGGCAAAGTTGCCGCTATTACAAAATGCCGTAAAGAAACTTCCAATACCGCCCTTGCCCAAACGGTTTTGGAACTGTGCTGTAAGGAGGAGTTTGGGTGGTAGATAAAATTAAAATCCGCGGTGCGCGGGTGCATAACCTTAAAAATATTGACGTGGAAGTGCCCCTTAATAAAATTGTGGGCATTGCGGGGGTGTCCGGCTCGGGCAAGTCCTCGCTGGCGTTGGGCGTTTTATATGCCGAGGGTTCGCGCCGCTACTTGGAAGCCCTTTCCACCTATACCCGCCGCCGGATGACGCAGGCCGCCCGTCCGCAAGTGGATGAGGTGCTGTATGTGCCCGCCGCGCTTGCCTTGCACCAACGCCCCGGCGTGCCCGGCATCCGCAGTACCTTTGGTACGGGCACGGAACTGCTAAACAGTTTGCGTTTGATGTTTTCCCGCTTGGCCCAACACCGCTGCCCCAACGGACATTATGTTAAGCCGTCCTTGGCTGTGGCCGCCGGAAAGGAACTGGTTTGCCCGGAGTGCGGAGCGCACTTTTTTGCACCGTCTGCCGAGGAGTTGGCCTTTAACAGCCAGGGCGCCTGCCCCACTTGCGACGGTACGGGAACGGTTTGGACGGTGGATAAAGCAACCTTGGTGCCCGATGAAAATTTGACGATTGACCAAGGGGCGGTGGCTCCGTGGAACTCGCTGATGTGGTCGCTGATGACCGACGTTTGCCGGGCAATGGGCGTGCGGACCGATGTGCCGTTTAAGGATTTGACGGACAAGGAAAAAGACATTGTTTACAACGGCCCCGCTGAAAAAAAGCATATTTTTTACAAAGCCAAAAAGACGAACCAAGCCGGAGAGTTGGACTTTACCTATTATAACGCTGTTTACACCGTTCAAAATGCCCTTGCCAAGGTAAAGGACGAGCAGGGGATGAAACGGGTGGAAAAATTTTTAAAACGCGAAATTTGCCCCGATTGCGGCGGCTCCCGACTGTCGGCGGCGGCGCGTGCGCCCCGCTTGTGCGGAATATCCCTAAATGAAGCCTGCCAAAAAACGCTGGCTGATTTGCGCGCGTGGGTGGAGCAAGTGCCCGGACAACTGCCTGCTGAAATGCGCCCAATGGCCAAGGATATTTGTGATTCATTTTTGTCTGCCGCCAAGCGGTTAATGGATTTGGGGTTAGGTTATTTGACGTTGGACCGCGCGGCCGCTACCTTGTCCACTGGCGAACGCCAGCGTATGCAACTGGCCCGCGCCGTGCGCAACCGTACGACGGGCGTTTTGTATGTGTTAGATGAGCCGTCTATCGGCTTGCACCCGTCCAACATTGTGGGGTTAAACGGCGTAATGCACGATTTAATTGCGGACGGAAATTCCGTTATTTTGGTGGACCACGACACGCAAATTTTGTCGCAGGCGGACTGGTTTATTGAAATGGGTCCGCAAGCCGGGGCAGGCGGTGGGCGCGTGCTTGCCGAGGGAACCTTGAAGGAAATAGAACAAAATCCCGCTTCGCAAATCGGGCCGTTTTTATCCGGCAAAGCGAAAGTTCAGGTTCGCCCGCGTGCTAAAAAAGAAGATTTGTTTTCCGCCGGGAAAATCCACTTGGCTACCAACGCCTTGCACACCGTTCGCCCGTTAGAGGTGGATATTCCAAAGGGCAAATTAACGGTGGTTGCCGGGGTGTCCGGCTCGGGCAAAACAACGCTTATTTTGGAAAGTTTGGTGCCCGCGTTGCAGGCTTACACCCAGCACAAACCTCTGCCCGCGCATATCCGGGCCGTGCAAGCGCCGGGCATTACGCAGGTAAAACTGATTGACGCTACGCCAATAGGTATTAATGTGCGTTCCACGGTGGCGACGTATGCTAACGTACACGACGAACTGCGCAAAATTTTTGCCAAAACGCCCGCGGCCAAATCGGCCGGGTACAAGGCAGGGGATTTTTCCTACAATACGGGTAAATTGCGCTGCCCCACGTGCGACGGCACGGGCGTGATTAGTTTGGACGTACAGTTTTTGCCCGATGTAGAGGTTCCTTGCCCCTCTTGCCGCGGTTCGCGCTACGGTGCAGCGGCGGGGAGTATTTCTTATACTGATAAAGCGGGGCAGACTTTTTCGCTCCCGCAGTTAATGGATATGGATGTAAACTCTGCCTTGGCCGCTTGCGGCGGGTTAAAGGTGGTCAAGCAACGCTTGGCGGTGCTTGCGCAGTTGGGGCTTGGCTATTTAACTTTGGGGGAAGAAACGCCCAGCCTTTCGGGCGGAGAAGCCCAGCGGTTGAAACTCGCTAGCGAAATGGGCAAAACGCAGACGGATTCTGTGTTTGTATTTGATGAACCCACAATCGGTTTGCACCCATTAGACGTGCGGACGCTTTTGGGCGTGTTTCAAACGCTGATTGAAAGCGGGGCTACGGTGGTGGTAATTGAACACGACTTGGATGTTATCCGCAACGCCGACTACCTGATTGATATGGGCCCCGGCGGGGGAGAATTAGGCGGGCAAATTGTTGCCGCCGGAACGGTGGAAGACATCAAAAATACCCCGCAGAGCGTAACAGGCAAGTATTTATAATAAGTTGGATAAAAAAATTAGCCCCGGGCCAAAAGGTTCGGGGGTTTTTAGGTACAAAAAAGAGCGGCTGTTGTTTAGCCGCTCTTTCCTTTTTTGCAGTACAAATTAGTTGCCTTGGTATTTGCGGATTACTTCCTCTTTTAATTGCATAAACGTACCGTTTTTAATGGCTTCGCGGGCGCGTTCGGCCAGGCGGATTAAAAAGCGGATGTTGTGTATGCTTAGCAGGCGGTGGCTTGTCAGTTCCGCCGAGCGGTACAGGTGGCACAAGTACGCGCGGGAATAGCGGCGGCAGGTGTAGCAGTCGCACTCCGCATCCAGCGGGATATCCTGCGTGCGGTATTCCGCGTTTTTGATGTTCACGCGCCCAGTGCTGGTCATTACCATACCGTTGCGCGCCACGCGGGTGGGCCATACGCAGTCAAACATATCTACGCCGCGTTCAATGGAGTTCAAAATTTCCACCGGCGTACCTAATCCCATAAAATAGCGCGGTTTGCCCTCGGGCAAATTGTCGGTTACCGCCAAAACAGATTCGTTCATTTGCTCTAAGGTTTCTCCCAGCGACAGCCCGCCAATGCAGTATCCGTGCGTGGGCAGAGAAGCCATATGCAGGGCGGCTTCCTTGCGCAGATCGGGGAAAATGGCCCCCTGGATAATGCCGAACAGAAGCGAATTGCCGACGGTAAAAGAGCCGTCATCGTTTTGCGTGATATGCTGCTCGGGCACGGTTTGCTGATAAGCCTTTGCAGCGCGTTCGGCCCAGCGTTTGGTAATGTTTAGGGCTTCGCGGGCTTCGTGCTTGGACGGGTTTTTGGCGTGGATACACACGTCTAACATTGTCCAAATGTCGGAGCCGATTTCACTTTCAAATTGAATTACATTTTCCGGCGTGAAGAGGTGTTTGCTCCCGTCGTGGTGGGACTGGAAGGTTACGCCCTCTTCTTTGATTTTGCGGAACTTGGGCAAACTATATACTTGAAATCCGCCCGAGTCGGTCAAAATGCTGCCGCCCCAATGCATAAATTTATGCAGGCCGCCCATTTGCTTTAAAATTTTGGTCGTCGGGCGCAGGTACAAATGGTACGTGTTGGAGAGCAGACACTCCGCCCCGGCGTTCTTCAAATCTTCGTCGGTCAAGGCCTTTACGCAGGCTTGCGTGGCCACCGGCATAAAAACCGGGGTATGCACCGCACCGTGCTTGGTGTACAACACGCCGGTGCGGGCTTTACAATGTGGGTCTTTGGCAAGAATTTTAAAAGGAGAAATCATATATATATTTTACCATATCCGGCTGAACGGCTTGGAGGGAGAACGGAAAGATACTTTTTGGGGCAGTATGTAGTGCTTGGCGGGCCGGAGGGTACAGGGACGTGTCGCTTGCCTTTGCCGTCATTCCCGAGTGTCGTAGTCGGGAATCTGTTGTTCGTCGTTCCCTTTTTTATAACGACAGATCCCCGACTAAATTCCTCGGGGATGACGACATTATAAAAATTAGGGTCATTCTGAACTTGTTTCAGAATCTACCTTATGGGTTGTTAAAAACAACAGAAACAACTAACAACACAATCGGTAGATCCTGAAATAAATTCAGGATGACTTTTATTTTATAACAGCCTTATTTTGTTGTGTTTTTTGCCGTCATCCCGGAGTGTTTTTATCCGGGATCTGTCGTTTGTTGTTTAGCAGTTGTTCATAAAGGGGTTGTTTCGTTTTTTTTTTTTGTTAAAATTTTGATAAATTGCGGTGGCCGTACCCGGATGTATCCGCTGTATAAAAACGCGTATAAAAGGCCGTTTTGCCCAAATATAAAGGCCTAAACAAGGAGAAAAAATGAAAGGATTATTTATAGGGTTGTGTGCTTTTTTCTTGGCAAATATGGCATTTGCCGCAAGTGC
>CAVKWQ010000012.1:0-31853 GCA_963660385.1 Muribaculaceae bacterium | reverse complement strand
AAAAAAACGAAACAACCCCTTTAAAATAAACGACGAAAAAGCAACGACCAAAAACAGCATTTCTTGCCGTTATAAAAAATAAAAGTCATTCTGAACTTGTTTCAGAATCTACCGATTGGGTTGTTAAAAACAACGGCAACAACTAACTACCCAAGCAGTAGATCCTGAACTAAATTCAGGATGACCTCTTGTTTGATAGAAACAGATTCTGAGCCCTGCGGGCCGCACCCTAGCGGGCCGTCACTCTATGGGAGGGTAGCAATAGGAACTTTGCACAGTAGCCGCGGGAGCAGAAGAGGGCTCTTGCAAGGCGGGCTTTTCCGGCACGGGAACGGGCGCAGGGGCCGGCGCGCTTTTGACCGCAGTTTGTTTGCAAAAGGAGAGCAACCGTTTGGGCGTTTGGCGGCGGCGGTTTAAGGCCTTTTCACTGGCCCCGTGTTGGACCAAAAAATCATAAATCGCCCGGTTGCAATTTAATGCGGCCAAATGGAGCGGGGTGTTGCGGTCGCTAGCGGGCGAAGTACGGCTGCCACGCGGGGCATTGGCCAAATATTCAAACAAATCTGGCTCTACCTCGTCCATAAATGCAAAAAGCATACGCAGCATTGCTTCGTCGTTATTGATAACCGCCAAGTGCACAGCGTTTCCCTCGGCGGTACGGACGTCCAAGCGGGAAAAACTATCCGCCAGCAACTGCGCCATTTTGACGTCTTTATTTTTTACAGCCGCCAAAAAAGCCGTCATCCCGCCGGGTTCTTCCACAAACACCAAGGTCTTATCCGCGCGAATCATTTCCTCCGCCTTATCCGTATCGCCCGAACGCACCACGGCAAAAAACGACGCGCCCAAAATGTCCGCCCGGGCAGCCGCCGCACACGTTAAAGCAAGCAAGAGGAGGAAGAATTTTCTCATAAGGTTAGTGTAATCTATTTTACCCCAATTAGCAAGGGATAAAAAAGCGGCACGCCCGTTAATAAGCGTGCCGCACCAAAAAATACTCTACTTTATTTGTCCAAGCGCGGGAAAAGCGGAGCGTACTTTTCAATCTTGCCGGGCAGGAGTCTTCTCTGCATTTCCTTGGCAATCGTCGGCATAAACGGCTCCAACCACACCGCCACTTTGCGCAGGCAGGCCACCAATTCCAGCAAGACAGCCTTGGCGGCTTCCACATCGTGCTTGGCAAGTTCCCACGGTTTTTTCTCGTCCACCAATTTGTTTAATTCGCTGGCATAACCGTAAATGTTTTCAAGCACTTTATCAAAGGCCAACTCGTCATACGCCTTATCAATGGCTTCGTCCACCTCGTTGGCGTGCGCGAGCAATTTGTAATCGCCTTCAATTTTTTCCGGCAATTCGCCAATGTTTTTGGCCGCCATATTAAGCGTGCGGGAAAGCAGGTTGCCGATGTTGTTGGCCAAATCGGAATTATAACGGTTTTTGAAACTCGTCATAGAAAAGTCCCCGTCCTGCCCAAAAGGAACCTCGCGGAATAAGAACGCGCGGAGCGGGTCCACGCCGTATTCGGTGGCCACTTTGGCAGGGTCCACAATGTTGCCCAAGGACTTGGACATCTTTTCCCCTTCCACCGTCCACCAGCCGTGGGCAAATACCTTTTTAGGAAGCGGCAGCCCAAGTGCCATTAACACGGCGGGCCAAATAACCGTATGGAAGCGGAAGATTTCTTTACCCACCATATGCAAATCAGCCGGCCACAAATCTTCAAACTTATCGGCCTTGATTTGCTTTAATTGCGCTTCGTGCAAGGTTTTATCCGCGCAAATGTGCGTGCCGTAGCCCGCGGCGGAAATATAGTTAATAAGCGCGTCAAACCATACATAAATGGTATGTTTGGGGTTGCTTAACACCGGGATACCCCACGCTACTTTGGTGCGGGTAACGGACAAATCCTGCAAGCCGCCCTTAACGAAGTTAATAATTTCGTTGGCGCGGTATTTGGGGCTTAAAAAGTCCGGGTGTTCCTCGTAATATTTTAAGAGGGGTTTTTCGTAGCGGGAGAGTTTAAAGAAATAGGTTTCTTCGTGCACTTCGGTCAGCGGTTTTTTGTGAACGGGGCAGAGGTTGCCTTCCAAAATTTCGCTTTCGTTGTAATATTGTTCGCAAGACAAGCAATATTTGCCCGAATAGGATCCCAAGTAAATATCGCCGCTTTTTAACAATTTTTCAAAAATGGCCTGCACCACTTGCTCGTGTTTTTTGTCGGTGGTGCGGATAAAATCGTCATAGGAAATATTGAGCAATTTCCACAATTCTTTGTATTTGGCCGAAACTTGGTCCGTCCACTCTTTGGGCGTTACGCCGGCGGCGGCGGCAGATTTTTCAATATTGGCGCCGTGTTCGTCGGTACCCGTCAAAAACCGCACGTCAAAGCCTTTTAAGCGTTTGTAGCGGGCCAGCACATCCTGCGCAATCGTCGTGTAGGCGTGCCCGATATGCGGAACCGAGTTCACATAATAAATAGGGGTGGTGATATAGAATTTCTTAGTCATATTCTCTCCGTATTAAAAAATCTGCAAGTTTAAACCGTCCAAACTCATTAGAGCGGTTTCCAACACCAGCGCGGGCGATACGTTCCGCCCGATACTGCGTTTATAATTTTCAAATCGTTTTAGCATTGCCTGATAAGCATATTGCTTGTTTTCGTCCGGCTCGTTTATCCAGGCTTGGTGCAAGGCCATTATCAGTACGTCCAAAATAGCCTGCGCTTCCTGCCTGGCCGTTACCAAGGTGCGGGAAAGCCCCGCCACCACGCCGCTGGGGCCTTGTGGGGTGCCAAAACCGCCGCTCTGCAATAAATCCAACGCTTCCGCGGCCTTTAACGCACCGGAGACCGAGCCCGCGCTGTACTTGGCACACAAGTCTGCATTGGACACATCGGCCTGCGTTTTGGTCAAAATGTCTTTGACGTTTTCCAAAGATAACGGTGCAAACGATAAGGGCTGGCAGCGCGACAAAATCGTCCGCAGCATAGCCGCGCGCTTATTGGTAATTAAAATCCATACCGTTTTAGCGGGCGGTTCTTCAATAAATTTTAAAAGCGCATTGGCCGCCGCGCCCTGCATTGTTTGGGCTTGGTCAATAATCAGCACCTTCCACCCGTTTCCTACGGCCTTTTGTTGGGATTTGGCGGTAACGTCGCGGATGGTATCTACGCTGATGTGCTGCTGTTTGGTAATTTCCTTTTCCAATTCCTCGGCGTAGCCCTTGCTGGTAAAATCTTTTTTTACTTCTAGCCGTGCCTGATAGGTAAAATCTACAAACGTTACATCCGGGTTTGTGCCTTTATCAATAGCCTCGCAGTTGGCGCACACGCCACAGGCATCACCGTTTTGGCGGGCGGTTTCGTCCAAGCAATTAAGCGCCTTGGCAAATTCCAGCGCGGCCAAGCGTTTGCCCACCCCGTCCGGACCAAAAAACAAAAGAGCCCCCGGAACCTTTTGGCTCCGGACCAGTTGTTTTAAGTACGAGGAGGCTTTTTCCTGCCCCAAAATATCGGCAAACGGCATTAGTCTATAATATGGCGTTCCAACAGCAGTTGGCGCACTTGGTTTTGAATTTCGTCTATATGTTTATCTGCATCTACCAAATAAGCATTGGGCGTGGTTTTAACCATTTCCAAATACCCTTGGCGCATTTTTTGGCGGAAGGCGATGTCTTCCTGTTCCAAACGGTCCGAAAATAAATATTCGCCGCGTTCGGTAAAGTATTTATCCGACATTAAAAATACAAGCGTCAAATCGGGCTGTAAACTAAGCGAAGCCACTTTATTTAAAGCATCAATTACCTTTAAATCAATGCCCCGGCCATAACCCTGATAGGCGCAGGTGGACATTGTATAGCGCTCGCAAATGACGGTTTTACCGGCTTCCAGCGCGGGCAAAATTTTTTCCTGCGTGTGTTGGGCGCGGGAGGCTTCATACAGCATTAATTCCGCCATTGGGCGGATATCAAGCCCCGGTTCCAGCACAATCTGCCGGATACGCTCCGCCGTGGGTGTGCCGCCCGGCTCGCGCGTTAAAATCACCTCGTGCCCGCACTCCACCAGCCGGTTATAGAGCAACTTGGCTTGGGTGGATTTGCCGCAACGGTCCGGCCCCTCTAAAACAATAAACTTGCCTTTCATTACGCAATGCCTTCCTGCGACGTAACGATTTCCAACTGAGATTTTTTGTTTACTTTCCAGGCGGAATTATTCACTTGGTCCAAAATCGGAGCCAATTTGCCTTGGGCGTTTAAAATAAAATCAATAATCTCGCGGTAGGCGCCGTCCCCGCCGTTACGCTTGGTAACGTAATGCGCGCAATTTTTGACTACGTCTAACGCGTTGGGCACGGTAGCCGCAAAGCCCACCGCCTTTAAAAGCGGCATATCGGTAATGTCATCACCAATATACGCTACTTGGTCGGGCGTAAGGCCTTCCTTCTTTAAAATATCGTTCAGCGGCCCCATTTTGGTCAAAAACCCTTGGTACATATATTTGTAGCCCAAGTTGCGGGCGCGGTCTACCGTGGTCGGGTGGCGGCGGCCCGTAATAATGCCGCACACAATATTTGTACTGTTGCAGAGCATTACAGCCAAGCCGTCCTGCGTGTTAAAGGATTTAAATTCGTCTATTTTGCCGTCGTCCCGTACGAAAAAGTTTACTTTTCCGTCCGTTAAAATACCATCTACGTCGGTTAAAATGGCCCGGATTTTGCGGGCACGTTCTATTGCTTGTTCCATATATAAGGTATTATACAAAATATCCCCCCGCTGCAAGTTTTACCCCCTTTTTGGCTGGCACGGGCAATCCCCGCGAACAGGCACGTTATTTTATATAATGGTAGTAATCGTTTGAAAGGGGTTTTATACAGATGGCAAAAAGATTTACCGAAAATGCGCAAAAAATTATCCTAATCGCGCAAGAAGAGGCCAAACGCCTCAATCACGACTATGTGGGCACCGAACACATTTTGCTGGGGCTTTCCGCCTTGGAAGGCACCGTATCCAATAAAATTTTATCAGGGCTGGGCGTAACGTTCCGCAAGGTCCGCCAAGAAATTGAAAAAATGGTGGGCATTGGCGATACAATTATGCTGCTGGGCGAAATTCCTTTTACGCCCCGCGCCAAAAAAGTGCTGGAACTGTCCGTAGAGGAGTCCCAAATGCTGGGCTCGGACCATATCGGCACCGAGCACATTTTGCTGGGCCTCATCCGCGAGGAAGAGGGGATGGCTGGCAAAATTTTGGCCAATTTAGGCCTTAATTTGGATTCCGTGCGCGACACCGTGCTTAACTTTATCGGCGATGCGGAACCCGGCGACTTAAACGAGGACAACGCCGTTTTTTCGCAGGAAATCAATTTAAACACCCCTAAAAAAGAGCGCGAAAGCGCCGCCAGCAAGAGCAAAACGCCCACGCTGGACGAATACACGCGCGACCTTACCAAACTGGCCGCCCAAAACAAACTGGACCCGGTTATCGGGCGTGAGGAAGAAATTGAACGCTTGGTACAAATCTTGGCCCGCCGCACCAAAAATAACCCGGTGCTTATCGGGGAACCCGGCGTAGGCAAGACCGCCATTGTAGAGGGGCTCGCACAAAAAATCGCCCAAGGCGAAATTTCGGACGTGCTTTCCAACAAGCGCATTTTGGCGTTGGATTTAGCCTCCGTGGTGGCGGGAACCAAGTACCGCGGTGAATTTGAACAACGCTTAAAAAACATTATTGACGAACTGGCCACCGCCAAAGATGCAATTATTTTTATTGACGAACTGCACACCATTATCGGTGCGGGCGCGGCGGAAGGTTCTATTGACGCGGCCAACATTTTAAAGCCGGCCTTGGCCCGCGGGGAAGTGCAGTGCATCGGAGCCACCACCTTTGACGAATACCGCAAATCTATTGAAACCGACGCCGCCTTGGAACGCCGCTTCCAACCCGTGGTAGCCGACCCGCCAGACGTGGAAGATACTATTAACATTTTAAAGGGCGTCCGCTCCAAATACGAAGCGCACCACAAGGTGCACTATACGGACGGAGCCGTCCGCGCCGCGGCCTCTATTGCGGACCGCTACATTACCGACCGCGCTATGCCGGATAAAGCCATTGACCTGTTTGACGAAGCCGGGGCCCGCGCGCGCCTGAAAAACGCCGCGCTCCCACCCGAAATCAAACAAAAACAACTGGAATACAACCAGGCCGTGCAGGAAAAAGACGAAGCAATGGCGAACAAAGAATTTGAAAAAGCCGCCGCGGCCAAGGATACCGAAGCCCGCTTAAAGGGTTATATTGACCATTTAAAACAAAAATGGCACGAGGAGCACGACAAGCAAGTCCCGCAAGTAACCGAAGAGGACATCGCGCTTGTCGCTTCCAAATGGACGGGCATCCCGGTTACGCGCCTGACGCAAAGCGAAACCGATAAGATTTTGCATATGGAGGAACACCTCCACGAGCGCATTATTGGGCAGAACGATGCCGTAAAGGCCGTCTCACAGGCAATTCGCCGCAACCGCACTGGATTAGGCAATCCGCACCGCCCGATTGGCGGATTTCTATTCCTGGGTCCTACGGGCGTAGGCAAAACGGAACTGGCCAAAAGTTTGGCTACCTTCCTGTTTGGCGACGAGGACGCTATGATCCGGTTGGATATGTCCGAATATATGGAAAAGTTTGCCGTTTCGCGCCTGATTGGCGCGCCGCCCGGCTATGTGGGGTATGAAGAAGGCGGCCAACTGACCGAAGCCGTCCGCCGCCGCCCGTACAGCGTGGTGGTATTGGACGAACTGGAAAAAGCACACCCGGACATTTACAATATTTTATTGCAAGTGCTGGACGAAGGGGCTTTGAGCGACAATTTGGGACATAAAGTCAGTTTTAAAAACTGCGTGATTATTATGACGTCCAACGTCGGCGCGCGCGAAATTACCAACAAGGGCAACACCTTGGGCTTTGCCGCGCACCACACCGAGGAACAAGAATACCAAGATATGCGCAAGAACGTAATGGAAGAGGTCAAAAAAACCTTCAACCCGGAATTTATCAACCGTATTGATGAAATTGTGGTCTTCCACTCGCTCACCAAAGAGAACATCGGCGCAATTTTGGATTTGGCCTTGGAAGAGGTGGACGACAAACTGGCCGACAGGAACCTGTCCTTGGAACTGACGAAAGAAGCCAAAAACTTCTTGGTGGAAAAGGGCTTTGACGTGAAATACGGGGCGCGCCCTTTACTTCGCACGTTACAGCGCGAACTGGAAGACCCGCTGGCGGAAAATATCCTTATCAGCCGCTACCCGGACCACACCAAAATTATTGTAGATTTTGATAAATCCGCCGGAAAGTTGACCTTTCACGGCGCGGCGGTGGAACAAAAAGACGCCGTAACCATTTAAACCTACTTGGAGGAGTTGTATGGACGCAAACAAACAAAAAGCGCTTGATTTGGCCCTGGGCCAGATTGAAAAAGCGTTTGGCAAAGAAGCGATTTGCAAACTGGGCGGAGGCGGCGTAAAGAACGTGGAAGCAATCCCCACGGGCGCGCTGTCCTTGGATTTGGCCTTGGGCGTAGGCGGGCTCCCGCGCGGGCGCGTGATTGAAATTTACGGGCCGGAAGCCGGCGGCAAGACGACGTTATCCTTGCACGTGGCGGCCCAAACGCAAAAAATGGGCGGCACCGTTGCCTTTATTGATGCGGAACACGCCTTGGACCCTGTTTATGCCGCCAATTTGGGCGTAAACGTGGATGAATTATTGGTTTCCCAGCCCGACTCCGGCGAACAAGCCTTGGAAATTGCCGAAAAACTCGTGCGCTCGGGCGCGATTGATTTAATCGTGGTGGACTCCGTGGCGGCCCTTGTGCCGAAAGCCGAAATTGAAGGCGAAATGGGCGATGCCCACGTGGGTTTGCAGGCCAGACTGATGAGCCAGGCCCTGCGCAAACTGACGAGCCTGCTCAACAAAACCAAAACGAGCATTATTTTTATTAACCAGTTACGCCAAAAAATCGGCGTAATGTTCGGCAACCCGGAAACCACCCCCGGCGGACTTGCGCTTAAATTTTACGCGTCCGTCCGCATTGATGTACGCCGCATTGAAAACCTGAAAAAGGGCGATGAAGTTATCGGCACCCGCGTGCGCGCCAAAGTAACCAAAAACAAAGTAGCGCCGCCGTATCGCCAAGCCGAATTTACGATGATTCTCGGCCACGGTATTTCGCGCGAAGCCTGCATTATTGATAAAGGCGTAGAGGCCGGATTTATTGAAAAAAGCGGCAGTTGGTTTATTTATGGGGATGAAAAACTGGGCCAAGGCGCTGAAAACGCCCGCCAGTATTTAAAGGACAACCCCGAACTGGCCGCCGAGATTGAAGATAAATTGTATGTAAAATACCTCGGCCACCACTACAACGGCAAAAAAGCCGACGCGGCGGAACAAGCCCAAGCCGAACCCGCCAAAGAACCGAAAAAGGTTACAAAGAAATAATCTGTATATCACAAGGCCCCGCTTTCCGCGGGGCCTTTTTTATGCCACAAAGGCAACAACAGATCCTGGACTACAACTTTCCAGGATGACGGCAACTACACTACAAAAGACAAACTACCCAATCGGTAGATCCTGAACTAAATTCAGGATGACCTCTTATTTGATAGCGGGGAAATCCGCTCCCTGCGGGCCGCACGCGTTGCTCCTTTCCATAAACGGAATTTTCTATAATATGGATAACCTGTATGAAGAAATTTTATTCCATTATCACGGCCGTTTCGCTCGCAGTTTCCGGAGTGCTGGGCATTTATATGTTCTGCCAACGCTTCGCGCTCCTGCATTTGGGCCTGCTGTATGACGAACTCTACTCTATGGCTACGGCTTTCCCGGGGTTCTCGTGGGCGCACATTTGGCGGGAAATGCTGTTAAAAGACGTCAACCTGCCGCTTTATAACTTTATCCTTTATGGCTGGAACCACCTGTTTCCGCTAACGCCCTTTTATATGCGGCTGTTAAGCGCACTTGTCTCCGCCGCTACGGTTCCTTTGGTTTGGTTTTTGGCGCCCAGACGGTGGAACCCTATCCAACGCTTTATTTTCACCGCGCTAATGGCAGGCTCGTTTGCCTTGGTACAATTTGCAGGCGTCATCCGCGCCTATTCGTTTGCGGTGCTGACGGTTGCCGCCCTCACCTTGCAGGCGCTTTCACTTTTGGACCTGTTATCCTCCCATAAAAAACCATCCACCAAACGCTGGATATCGTTTTTTATTACCGGGCTGTTTGCCGCGTACCTGCATTACTTTTCGTCCGCGCTCTTTTTTATCACGGCGCTACTTGTATTTTTATATGCCTGCTATTTTAAAACGGGGCGCAAAACTGTTTTTTGGGGAACCGCCGCCGTTTTTGCGTGCTGGCTGCCGTGGGTATATCATACGGTAACGCTAATGACCGCACCGGGGTCCTCTTGGTGGTATGCTACGCCCCCCTTGCAGGCCAGTTTTGAAATTGCCCAATTTCTCTTTGGCTCGGACAGGCTCTTGGGCGGACTTGTTGTTTTAACCGTTTTGGCGGGAACGTCTATTCTGTTTGCCTACAAAAAAACCCTCTTGCTCCGCACCGATTTCAGTTTACCCTTGGGCCAAAACCTTATTTTATTAGGTGTAGTGGCGGGCGTTTCGCACAAATACAACTTGTGGCTGGACCGTTACTTTTTGGCCGCAATGCCATCCTTTTTATTGTTACTGGCTTATGCTCTGTTCCATTTGCAAGCGCGGCATAAAATATTAATTGTCCTATTGCCGCTTTTGCTGATGGGTTGGATAGGCGAACATTGGGAATTTGTGCATAACGCTAAGCAAGAGCCCACCGGGCTTAAAAATGCGCTTACGCATTTAACCCAAGTGGAAAAACGCCATACACTGTTAGTAGATACGGCCAAAACGGGCTATCCCCCCGCCGCCCTGCAAGTGATGTACACCTTTTACGCACCTAAAAATTACGCATTGGAATTAATTCCGCTTACGGTACAAAACCGCGAACTTGCGTTCACGGGCGAAAAACTGCCCGTGTTAATCCCGGTTTGCTCGGTTCATCATCTTATTTTTACAGAAACCACCTACGGTCTGGAAGAAGCCCAAGAGCCGCTTATTTTTGCGCCGGATATTTGCATTTTATCTGCCAAACCGGGACGGATTATTGAAAATGACTAACCAAACCTTACTGGAAGATTTTAAAAACCATTTAACCTTTGAGCGCCAACTCTCGCCCAACACCACCGCGTCCTACGGCAGCGATGCGGAACACTTTTTGGAATATTGCGAGGCCAACGAAAAGGACCCCTTAACTATTACGCCCGAATTTTTGGACCAATACAACTACCAGTTGCGCGTCATTGAAAAACTGGCCGCTACGAGCATTTTCCGCAAAATGGAAGCCGTTAAATGCTTTTACAAATTTCTGCTGATTGAGGAAAAAATAAAGGACGACCCAACCCGCTTTTTAAAATCGCCCAAACTGGCGCAAAAAATTCCCACCCAACTCACGCGCGAGGAAATGGATAGACTCCTTTCCTACCCGGCCGAAAAATTTGACGAAATCCGCACCGTAACCATTATTGAACTTTTGTATGCGGCGGGCCTGCGCGTAAGCGAACTTATCAACCTGCGGTTGGAAAACGTAAACTTGGTGGAAAAGTGGGTTTTAGCACTAGGTAAGGGCGGCAAGCAACGCTTTGTGCCAATCCACGACCGTGCCGTAGAGCGTATCAAGCAATATCTGGCGGAGCGCGAGGCGCACTTCGCGGCCAAAGAGGTGGGCTCTGAACTGTTTTTAAACAAAAACGGCAAAAAGATAAGCCGCGTGTCCGTATGGAAGGACCTTGCCGCTTTGGGGCGCAAGGCCAATATCTCCCAACCGCTCCACCCGCACCTCTTCCGCCACACCTTTGCGTCGCACCTGTTGCAGGGTGGGGCCGATTTAAGAAGTTTGCAGGAAATGCTCGGCCACGCCAATTTGACGACAACCCAAATCTACACGCATTTGGACGTAAGCGACTTAAAGGCCAAGCACAAAAAATATCACCCGCACGGCTGATTATGAAGAAACTCATTTTACTGCGCCACGGACAAAGCACCTACAATTTAGCCCACCGCTTTACCGGTTGGGCCGATGCTCCGCTGACCGCGCAAGGGCACGCCCAAGCCAAGCAAGCAGGGGAATTATTAAAAAAAGCCGGACTTTTGCCACAGACCGCCTATTCATCTTGTTTACTGCGCGCACAGCAAACCGCACAGGCTGTTTTAGCGTGTATGCCCTATAAAATTTCCTTACAAACCGATTGGCGGCTAAACGAACGCCACTATGGCGATTTACAAGATAAAACCCGCCAAGAGGCCGCCCAAAAATACGGCCTTACCGCGGTGCTTTCTTGGCGGCAGACGTTTTTTCCTGCACCCCCACCCGCCGAGGACAATGCGGACGCTTACCAACTGGTTCCGCCCGGCGTTACACCGCCCAACGGGGAGTCCTTACAGCAAGCCCAACAGCGGGCCCTGGGCTTTTTTACCCAAGTGGTTTTTCCGGTCTTTGCACGCTATGACGTGCAATTAGTGGCCGCGCACGAAGATTTACTGCGCGCACTTGCCGTCTATTTCAAAAACTTGGCACCCAAAGCCGTAGAAAAATTGGTCGTTCCGCCCGCCACCCCGTGGGTAATGGAGTTAGATAAAACCTACCGTGCAACCCAAGATTACTTTTTAGGCGACCCGCAAAAAATCGCCTCCTTTTTAAAGCGCCGCCCCGAATAAGCGCTTCTCCCGCAAAAAGAGTGCCTTTCCCCTGAAAAATTGTTAAAATAAAGGTATTATGAGTATTGATAACTTTCCGCAAATTGATAAAAAGCAACAAGAACGCTGGGAAAAAGCAAACCTCTTTGCCAGCCCCAAAATGCCGAAAGGCAAAAAGTTTTATTGTCTGGATATGTTCCCGTATCCGTCGGGCGCGGGCCTGCACGTCGGCCATCCGGAAGGATACACCGCTTCCGACATCCTTGTTCGCTACAAACTAATGAACGGCTACGACGTACTGCACCCGATGGGGTGGGACGCGTTCGGCCTGCCCGCGGAAAACTACGCTATTTCCACGGGGATTCATCCGCGGATTACCACTCATAAAAATATTCAAAATTTTAAACGCCAAATTAAATCCATCGGCCTCGCATACGACTGGAACCGGGAAATTGACACCACGGACCCCAAGTATTATAAATGGACGCAATGGATTTTCCTGCAACTCTTTAAAAAGGGCCTGGCCTACGAATCCACCGTACCGATAAACTGGTGTCCCTCGTGCAAAACGGGGCTCGCCAACGAAGAAGTATTTAACGGAAAGTGCGAACGCTGCGGCCACGAAATTGAACGCAAGGCCCTGCGCCAATGGATTTTGCGCATTACCGATTACGCCGAAAAACTGCTGGAAGGCCTGGACGAATTGGACTGGCCGGAAAGCACGCTTGCAATGCAGCGCAACTGGATTGGCAAATCCAACGGGGCCGAAGTAACCTTTAAGGTGGACGGCGCGGATGAAACTTTAACCGTATTTACCACCCGCCCGGACACGCTCTTCGGCGCTACCTATATGGTGGTTTCGCCCGAACACCCGATTCTTAAAAAAATCGTAACACCCGAACAACAAGCCGCCGTGGCCGCCTATCAGGCCGAAGCCGCCAAAAAGAGCGACTTGGAGCGCGGCGACTTAAACAAAATTAAAACGGGCGTATTTACGGGGGCGTATGCCATTAACCCGGTAAACGGTAAAAAAATCCCGGTGTGGACGTCCGACTATGTGCTTATGGGTTACGGCACGGGGGCCATTATGGCCGTGCCCGCCCACGACGAACGCGACTACGCGTTTGCCAAAAAATTCGGTCTTGAAATTATTGAAGTGATTAAAAGCGAACAAGGCGTAGAAAAAGAAGCCTTCACGGGCGACGGGGAACTTATTAACTCCGGCTTTTTAAATGGTCTGCGCGTAAAAGAATCCAAAGCCGCTATGATTAAGTGGCTCACCGAACGCGGTTTAGGCAAGGCCAAAACCACCTATAAACTGCGCGACTGGGTGTTTGCCCGCCAGCGCTATTGGGGCGAACCTATCCCGATAGTGCATTGTCCTAAATGCGGTGTCGTGCCGTTGCCGGAAGACCAACTGCCGCTTACGCTGCCGGAAGTAGAGAAATTTGAACCCTCCGGCACCGGGGAATCCCCCTTGGCTACGGTGGACAGTTGGGTCAACACCACCTGCCCGCATTGCGGCGGCCCGGCCAAGCGCGAAACCAACACTATGCCCCAATGGGCAGGCTCCTGCTGGTACTACCTGCGCTATATGGACCCGCACAACGATAAAATTTTTGTGGACCCGGCCATTGAAAAGGCCTACGGCCCGGTGGATTGCTACATTGGCGGCGCGGAACACGCCGTACTTCACCTGCTTTATGCCCGCTTCTGGCACCGCGTACTCTACGATTTGGGCTACGTCAGCCACAAGGAGCCGTTCCACAAGTTGCGCCACCAAGGGATGATTTTAGCCTTCTCGTACCGCGACAAAATGGGCAATTACCACGGCTATGACGAAATTGATTTTAAAGACGGCAAAGCCTATTTAAAAACCACCGGAGAGGAACTTTCCCCTATGGTGGAAAAGATGTCCAAATCCAAAAAGAACGTCGTCAACCCCGACGATATCCTTACGCAGTACGGCGCCGATGCGTTCCGTATGTATGAAATGTTTATGGGCCCGTTTGAGGCCAGCAAACCCTGGGATATGAAGGGGATTGAGGGCGTAACGCGCTTCTTAAAACGCGTTTGCGGCTGGGCGGATACTATCAAAATCGTAACCGAAGCAGACCCGCGCAAGAGCGAAATTTTAAAGAATAAAACCATTGCCAAGGTAGGCGAAGATATTGAAAACTTCCGCTTCAACACGGCTATTTCCTCTTTAATGGTGCTGTTTAACGACATCAGCAAACTGCCGCAAATCAGCCAAGATACGTTCCAAACGTTCCTGAAACTGCTGCACCCGTTCGCTCCGCACCTGACCGAGGAAATCTGGCAGCAAAAGGGCTACGAGGGCTTTGTAGTTAAATCGGCTTGGCCGAAACCCAACGAAGCCTTAATGCAAGACGATACAGCCGAAATCGGCGTGCAGGTAAACGGCAAAGTGCGCGACCGTGTGGCCGTGCCCAGAAACGCCGAACGTGCGGAAATTGAAAAAATTGCACTTGCCAGCCCCAAAGTTACCCGCAGTTTAGAGGGGATGGAAATCAAAAAGATTATCGTCGTGCCCGGCCGTATGGTAAGCGTAGTGGCCGCACCTAAAAAATAAAGGGAGTCTGTATGAAGAAATTTATCTGTGCCTTGTGTGCCGTGGCGGCGTTGGCCGCTTGTGCCAGCGAAGGGGCGGTGTATAAACCGCAGGCCCAAATTATGCCGCAGCATATCAAAAAAATTGCGGTACGGCCTATTTTAAACAAAACGGAAGTATTTGCGCTGGAAGATAAATTTTACAACGAACTTTACGATGAATTTTTGCGCAACGGTTCCTATCAAATCGTTTCCGAAAATTCCAACGCCGAGGGCGTGGTTGTTACCACCATTTCGCGCTATTTAAACGTACCGATTCAGTACGACAGCCAATTAATCCCCACCGTTTACCGTATGGATATTTGGCTGGATGTGGTGTTTATGGATAAAACCACCAACGCCCCCGTATGGCGCGAGCCCGCCTTTTTGGGCACTCAGATTTACTCGGCGTCCACGCTTCCGGGCGGGATGACGGAAGTACAGGCGCGCGACGTGGTCTTTGAAAAACTGTCCAAAGACATCGTCAAACGCACGGTGGACGGTTTTGGCTCGGTAATGAGCGAAAACAAAAAGAAAGTAATGAACAACCCGGAATATACCACCATTACGCACTAAAAATGCCTAAAATTACCGCCGAAAAATTATCCGCAGAACTTGCACAAAATATCATCTCCCCCGTCTATTTACTGACGGGGGAAGATGTCTATCGCAAAAATTTAATTATTAAGAAAATCCGCGAAATCCTCCACCCGGACGATTTTAACGCTTTTCAAAGCGAAGCGGACAAAGCGGACCTCGGCGAGGTGCTCGCGTTAGCCAACACGGCCCCGGTATTTTCCGATGCGCGCCTTATCGTACTGACGGGCATAGAAAAACTGCGCAAAGAGCCCAAGGAAGCCCTCATCCGCTATTTGGATAACCCACTCCCCACCACCACGCTTATTTTAACGCATAACGATTCCAAAAAAATGAAGACGGAAAAGGTGCTGGCGGAAATCTGCTCCGACGCCGGGCGCGTGGTTAGTTTTGAGGAACTCAAAAAAGACGATTTAAATACGTGGGTCCGCCAAAAAATGCAAGAAAAAGGCTTAAAGGCAGATTTTGATTCCGTAGATTTACTGTGCGAAAGCATTGGCGGCGAACTGGCGGCCCTGGATAACGAAATTGAAAAGTTGTACCTCTACACCCTAGACCGGGAAAATAAGACCATTACCAAGGACGACGTACTTGCCTGTATCGGTTTTAGCAAAGAGGAAAACCCTTTTGAACTGTCTAACGCGATTACCGCCTGCAACAAAAACCGCGCCGTACAACTGGTGGATAAACTGGTAGACGACGGAGAGGAACCCGTAGGCATTTTGAGCAAAATGACGTTCCCTATTTTAAAAATGGCGCGCATTAAACGCTTATCCGAAGCCGGTATGGCTCCGTCCGAAATTTTGCGCGCGGCAGGCCTAATGTACTGGGAAAACCGCCTTGTCAGTTCGGCCCGGACGTTTCCCCCTTCCAAAAACTTTTTAAACGCGCTAAACCGCATTATTGATGCAGACAGCGCCTTTAAATCTTCTACGGCATCCGACCCTAAAATCGTTTTAAAGGGCATTTTGCTAACACTTTTTAACAAATAGCAAAAGGGGCGGCTTTTATAAGCCGCCCCTTTTTATCGGTTCTACCCCCCGATACTTAAATCCGGTACAACACCCGCAAGGACGTAGTTACATACGCCGCGCGCGGATAAATGGTAACGTGGTGCCCCGCGTGCGGGCCCGAGGAAATCTGTTTAGACGCGTGAAAGCGGTTTACGTTGTAGCGCACTTCCAAATCCACGGCCCAGCGGTCCGTTAAAGCCCGTTCCACCCCTAAACCCGCGTGCCCGGCAAAGCCCGTATAGCGGAAATGTTCGTTCGTGGTAAAATCTACCGTCATATCGGTACGCGCCACGCCTACGGCCAAGGGCAAATAAACCTTATACAAATTTTCCGTATCGGTCAAAAACACGCGCGCGGCCAACATATAATTGCGTTGGCGGGTGCTGGTGTTAATTTCCCAGCCGCTGGAAAGGTCGGTATCAAAATTTTGGTCTTCCGCCAGTACGCCCAAGGCTACGCGCGGATGCACAAAGTACAAGGCGGAAATTTCGCCCCCAAGGCCCGGATGCCCCAGTTTGGCATCGTGCGAAATATTATCCGTTTGGTCATCCACATTAACCTCGCCCCAGTCAGTTCCTAATTCAAGCGGTGAGGCCACAAAAGCCGCTCCCAATAAAACATCGCCCGTTTGATAGGCGCGGGCCTGCACTGTAAACGCAAAACCCAAAAGGCATACGGCAACGGCTAAAAACTTTTTCATTTTTTCCTCTCTTTGTTATATTTACTTACCGGTAGGTAACTATAAGGATTATACCATATTATGAGCCCATCGGGCACAAATTTATTTTTGCTACAATTACTATATGGAACTTTTAGCACAACTTGCAGATATTTTTTTGCACTTGGACGTGCATTTGAACGCTTGGGCCGCCTGGATGGGTATTTGGCTCTATATCGTTATTTTTGCGGTCGTCTTTTGCGAAACAGGGCTCGTGGTTACGCCCTTTTTGCCGGGCGACTCCCTATTGTTTGCCTGTGGGGCCTTGGCGGCCTCGCACGACAGCGCAATTAACCTGCCTTGGCTGATGCCCGTCGTCTTTGCGGCGGCGGTATTGGGCGATTTTTGTAATTACGAAATCGGTAAATGGCTGGGCCCCAAGGTATTTACCAGGAAAGACAGTATCTTTTTAAATAAAGACCACCTAAATAAGGCACACGCGTTTTACGAAAAATACGGCGGCAAAACCATTATTTTGGCGCGTTTTATCCCCATTATCCGCACCTTTGCGCCGTTTGTAGCGGGCATTGGCAAAATGACGTACTTCCATTTTGCTTCGTTTAACTTAATCGGCGCCGCGCTGTGGGTGCTGCTCTTTACGCTGGGCGGCTATTTCTTTGCCGATTTGCCCGTCGTTCAAAATCATTTTCACTATGTGATTGTAGCGATTATTGTGCTCTCGCTTTTGCCTGCGGTGTATGAATTTATCAACGCCAAGCGGCAGGAAAAGAAGTCTTAATCCTGTACGTCCGGCAAGGCAACGGGCAATACGCCCTGGGCAGATTGGTTGCCCAAAATAATGTCCGCGGCCGTTTGCAAGACATATTTATTTAACCCGTAGGTGGCCATAACCACGTCCGCCTCCGGGTAATTTTTTATATCGTACGGGCTCATTGTAGAGATAAACACCGTGTTCGGGTTTTCCTCTATCAATCCGTTAATGGCGTTCTTTTGGTTGATATTGGTTTTATCGGCCCATTGCAAACTGGTTACAATTAGCAAATCGGCCCCCTTGGCGCAAGCGGCGGCGCGCTGGCTGTCTTTTTTGCGCGGAGTTAAGGCCGCATTGTAACTGCGTATCGTCCACCCCTTTTGCAAGAACGGTTTGGAAAAATTCATCAGTTGGTCCGCAAAGCGGGCCGGAGCAAAAAACACCGCACACACCGTCGGCTTTTTATTGGAAGCCGGTTTAAACGGAAGCAATTTCTTTCTGTCGCGCACCAAGGTTACCGATTCCGCACTTATTTTGGCAAGTGCCGTATGGTACGCCTCTTCAATCGGCGCAGGAACCGCACGGGAATTGTCCAATAACCCCATTTGCTTTTTTAACTCAAACACCTTGCGGGCGGCTTCCTCCACCACGGGCTCCAAATGCTTGGCTTGCACATCACGCCACACTTGGTCAAAGACTGATACGGGCTTTACATACCGCCCGAGTAAAATCATATCCGCCCCGCTTTCCAGCGCGCGCACGGCACACCCGGCAATCGTGCAATAAGTGGTGGCACTCTTCATATCCAAACTGTCGGTTACAATTAGCCCCTTAAAACCCATTTTCCCGCGCAGTAAATCCTGCAAAATCGGGCGCGAAAACGTGGCTACATTTTTGCTGTCTAACGCCGGGTACAAGATGTGCCCCGTCATCACGCCGGGCACGCCTTGTTTAACGGCGGCTTCAAACGGAGCCAAATGGATTTTTTGCAGTTGTGAATAACTGGCCCGCACGACGGGAACGTCGTAATGGGAATCGGCCGATGTATCGCCGTGGCCCGGGAAATGCTTTACTACGCTGACGATATCCGCCGCTTTAAAGCCGTTAATAAGCGCACTGCCCATACGCGTTACACTGGCCGGGTCGGACCCGAAGGAGCGCACGCCGATAATAGGGTTATGCGGATTGCTGTTTACATCCAGCACCGGGGAAAAATTGATATGCACGCCCGCACGGCGCAACTCTAATCCGGCCAAATAGGCTATGGTGGCGGCGCCTTCTTCGTCGCGCGCGGCGGAGAGCATCATATTGGTTGGCAAATAGTCAAACCCCAGCGTAATGGGCGTATAGACCGTGCCCCCCTCATAATCAATAGAAATAAACAGCGGGATTTTATGCGGGCTGACGGCAGCCCAAGATTGGAGTTTATCCACCAATTTTTTGGTTTCCGCCAAGGAATAATTGCCCCATTGGATAAGCACCCCGCCAATTTTGCCCTGCTCAATCGCCGGGCGCACCTGCTCCGCGCTGTCCACATCCACAAACACCACCAAGGTCTGCCCCAGTTTTTCCTCCGGGGTCAAATCCTCAAAGCGTGTTTCCGCCGCCAAGGGCAATGCACATAAAAAAAGCGCGACCAGCAGGAGTTTTTTCATTAGTAATTAACCTCTACCACCGGGATTTCCGCCGGAGCCAAAAAGCGCAGCGGAATACCCCAGTAAAACATACCGGACGTAATGTAGAATTGCATTTGTTCCACTTCAAACAATCCATACACACGCGGAAATTGCAAGCGCACTAAATATTTGAAGGGGAAAATCTGCCCGTTGTGGGTGTGTCCGCTAAACATTAAAGCGGCCCCGTGTTGGGCGGCTTCTTCGGCAAACACAGGCGTATGGCTTAAAAAGATAAGCGGCTTTTTGTTATCCGCTTTTTTAAGCACCTCTTCGGCCTCTTGCGCGCTCATACGCACGGTTTTGGCGTCTTTTATGCCCGCCACTTGCACGCCGTTAGGCATTTGGACAAGGTCGTTTTCCAAAAGCGTAATGCCCGCTTCCTTAAAAAATTCCTTGGAATTTTCGTACCCGACATAATACTCGTGGTTACCAAATACGCCATAAGTGCCCTGCGGGGTAACTAAATTTTTAATGCGTTCGGCGTATTTTTCGCGCGCCGGGCCGTATTCAAACACATCTCCCAAAACAAGCAAAGCATCCGGCTTTTCGGCGTCAATGCGGCTCATCGCCTTATCAAACCGCTTGTACGATACGCCCATCCCCAAGTGGGAATCGGACAAGAGCGCGAGTTTCATTTTGGGCGCACCGGGCACGGTTACGGAAATACGTTTTAACTTCGGGGCAGAAATCCCCCCATAAATTGCCATACCGAACACGACAGCCATTGTGCCCACGCTTAAAACTCCCAGCCACACGCGGCAATGCAAATGGCACAAATTTAAAATCCAATGCAGCACGGCAAAAACCGCGCAAATGCAAAAGCCCAAAAATACGAGCCCCATCCAAGCATAGGCAAAATAATAAAGCCAACTTTCCCACACGCCCCAATGCGTGCGCGTATATCCCAGCCCCCCAAACATCAGTACCGAGAATAAAATAGGCAGTAATACTACCGGGTATTTCCACCCAATCTGCGGAAAAGACGTAAACAGCCAAGCCCCTATGGTTACCTGCATAAGCCACATAATCACCGAGGCTACCACAAAAAATGCACCCACAAACTCCTCCTTTTTATAAAAAACCTTTTTTTATATTTTAAAAAATTTTCCATAATAAGTATAATATACCTATATATGTATCATATTTAAAAGAGGACATAACAACACTATGACCGTAAGAGTTAGATTTGCCCCGTCCCCGACTGGTTTCTTACACATCGGCGGCGTGCGCACTGCGCTTTTCAACTACCTTTTCGCTAAAAAAAATAAAGGCACTTTTTTACTCCGCATTGAAGATACCGACGAGGAACGCTCCACGCAGGCCTCTACCGACGCTATCTTTGAAGGTATGCAATGGATGAATTTGAACTGGGACGAAGGCCCGATGCCCGACGGTACCAACAAAGGGCCGGACTTTCCGTACTACCAGGCCCAACGTGCCGATATGGGCATTTACAAAAAATACATTGACCAACTGTTAGCCGAAGGCAAAGCCTATAAATGCTATTGCACCGAGGAAGAATTGGAAGAAAACCGCCAAAAATGCCTGGCTGAACACCGCCCGCCCAAATACAGCGGCAAGTGCAGCCACCTGACGGTAGAACAGCAAAAAGAGTTGGAAGCCCAAGGCCGCAAATACGTCATCCGCTTCCGTATGCCGCAGGAAGGCGACGTGGAGTGGGACGATATGATCCGCGGGCACGTTAAATTCGCCAGCAAGGATTTGTACGACCTCGTCATCCAAAAAACGAGCGGTTACCCCACCTACAACTTTGCCGTAGTGGTGGACGACCATTTAATGCGTATGACGCACGTCATCCGCGGCGACGACCACATTTCCAATACCCCGGCGCAAATTCAAATTTATCACGCCTTGGGCTGGAAGGAACCGATTTTCGCCCACCTGTCTATGATTCACGGACCGGACGGCAAAAAACTTTCCAAACGCCACGGCGCAACCAATGTAGTGGAATTCCGCAATATGGGTTATTTGCCCGAAGCGCTGAAAAACTACTTGGCCTTGCTCGGTTGGGCTACGCCCGATTCCCAGCAACTCTTTAAACCCGGCGAACTGGAAGAGAAATTTGATATCTCCGGCTGCCAGCCCAGCCCGGCCGTAATGGACCCGGAAAAACTGAACTGGATGAACGGGGAATATATCCGCGCTACGCCCTTAAACCGCTTGACCGATTTGGCTATGCCGTTTATTGAGAAAGCGGGCATTAACGTATCCGGCGTGGACCGCGCCAAACTGGAAGGCATTATCGGTTTGGAACAGGAAAAATATAAACTCTTAACCGAAATCCCGGATTTAATCCGCTTCTTCTTTGAAGAACCCGTATTTGAACAGGAAGCCCTGGACAAAGTATTTGCCAAGCCCGAAGCCAAACAAGTGTTGGAAGGCATTATCAAAGTGTATGGCGATTTAACCGACTTCACCGAAGCCAACCTGGAAACCGCCGCACGCACCTATGCCAAAGCCAACGGGATGAAGGCAGGACAAATCTTCCACCCGGTACGCGTGGCCGTTTCCGGTCGCACACACGGACCGACCTTGTTCAAAATGTTGGAATATATGGGTAAGGAAAAAGTCCTCGCGCGCCTTACTAACGCGCTGAAATTCTGCAAATAACAGCACCGCCCCAGGGGCAGGGAGAGCCGTGAAATATTGGCTTTTTGACGGAAGTGATGTAGTCGGGCCGTTTACGCCGCAGGAACTTGCGGCGCGGCCCGGCTTCGCCCCCACCAGTTTAGTCTGCCCCGAAAATACCAGCGACCAAGAAGACAGTTGGAAAATGGCCTCCGCGTTTGAGGAATTGGCCGCAGCGTCTGCCCCCGCCAAAGAAGAATTAGACACCGATACCTTTGATAAGGAAATGGACACGCTTTTAAAGGAGCGTTCCCCCTTATCCGAACCGCAGGAACCGCCCACAGAACCGCCGTCTTCGCTTAAAATGCCCCAAAAGCCCGCCAAACCCGGCCCGATTGAGGATTATTTCAATAATATGCAAGGGGGCGACTTGGGCAATATCTTGGGAATCCCGGACCCGAACGAAAATTCGGATATGAACTTGGCCCGGGCACTAGCCAAACAATTTAATAAAACTACTCCGCCCACCGATAAGGTGGTGGATAAAGACCCCTTTGACGAATTTACCGGGGAGCCGGAAGAGGAACCACAAGCCAAGGTTGAGCCTGCGCCTGCTGCTCCCACACAAGAGCAGCCCGTTCCCCCCCCGCCGCCGGTACAAGAAAAAGAGCCGGAACCCGCCTCTATCCCTATATCCGCCGAGCCGGAAGAGGAAATGGAACTAACCGTTCACGGGGCCAAAACACAGATTTTACCGGATGAGCCCGCCGCCGAAGAGGCAAAATCCGAACCCGCGCAAACAGAAGCCGAGCCTGAACAGACGGCCCAACCTGCGCAAGAAGCGGAACCTGAATTAACGGAAACCAAGCCGACGGAACCCACCGAACAAAAAAATGAGCAAACGGAAGCGGAGCCCGAAGCGGCCCCTACTTTTACCTTGCCCGTGGTGGACCAGCCGGAAAGCGAGTTGCCGCCTATGCCGCAAGGCCCGGTGGAAACCGCAGAACCCCTTTTAACTGACGAAATTTCCGCCCCGGTGGTGAATGAACCCGCCCCTGTAACAGAGGAGCCCGTTCAATCTGCACAGGACAAGCCGGAAATCTCCGAAGAGGAGCCGATTAATCCGCCCGCGGAGCAATCCGCGCCAGCCCCGCAAGAAACAAAGGCGGAGCCGGACCCGGAAACTACTATCGTGCTGGAAACGCCCGACGAACCCGCCGCCAACCAAGAGGGCGAGGTAGAGGAACTGGCTAAACCCAGCACCGAGCCCGTAGAAGATATTTTGGTAGGTGCTTTAAAGGTAAAGGCCACGCCGGAAATACAGGAACCCATTAAAAGCGTGCCCGTAATGCCGGAAGTCAACCAAGTGCGCACGCGGCTAAAACCGACGCCGGAAATTCAACAATTTTTAACCGATACGCAAAACGAGCGCATCGCCGCCACCCGCAATAATAAAAAGGCAATGGCGGCCTTGGCGGTATTGGTAGCCTTAATTGCGCTAGGCCTTGTATTAATGTTTAACCAAAACGCGCCCGCCAAACAAGAAAAACCCGCTCCAAACGCCCCGGTATCCACCGAACTGGTGCCGGAAGGAAAAACAGTACCCGCCACGGACCAGGAAATTTTACCGCCGGCCCCGCCGCCTGCGGTTAAACCGCAAACGGTTTCCGCCGCGGACAAGGCTTTATCGGCGGTGCAAAACTATACGCTTTCCGGCGGGCGCGGTACAGTGGCCGCGTATTTGGACCGCCTGTACCGGGACAAACTTTCCCAGGGATATACCGGGAATTGGTCCGCAGAACCTTTGCATAAAAACGCATATATTGTAAAATACAGATTAACCAAAACCCGTATGGAACCCATTGTATATGTCTTCCAGGCGGATGTTTCAAAAGGAACTTTAACCGGCGCGCTAAACAATGTAGCGCTGGATTTGCTGGGCAAAATTCAATAACTACGAGGGTTATATATGATATTGATGGACGACTTGTTCAAAATGATGAAAGCCAAAAACGCTTCCGATATTCACTTAACGGTAGGGGTTCCGCCCGTACTGCGTATTCAGGGCCGCTTGTATGCCACGCCGTTTGAAGCCTTAACCAAAGAAACTGCCCAGACGTTAATTTATTCTATTCTGTCCGACGAACAACGCCAACAGTTTGAAGACAAGTTGGAATTGGACTGCTCTATTGGTCTTAAATCGCTTGGGCGTCTTCGTGTAAACGTTTATAAACAAAAGGGGTGCGTGGCCGCCGCTTTGCGTTCTATTCCGAACGAATTTAAATCCTTTGAACAACTCAACTTACCGCCCGTGGTATATAACATTATGAAGTTAAACAAAGGCCTTGTGTTGGTAACGGGGTGCACGGGGTCTGGTAAATCAACCTCTTTGGCCAGTATGATTAACTACCTGAATATGAACGAAAGCAACCACATTATGACGGTAGAAGACCCTATTGAATTCGTGCATCCGCACAAACGCAGTATCGTCAACCAGCGCGAAGTAGGCTCCGATACGCTTTCGTTCGCCGATGCGCTGAAACACTTTTTGCGTCAGGACCCGGATATTATTCTGGTCGGCGAATTGCGCGACCGCGAAACGATGGAAGCCTGCCTGACCTTGGCCGAAACCGGGCACTTGGTGTTTGCAACTTTGCACACCAACGACGCCGTACAGTCTATCAACCGTATTATTGACGTCTTCCCGGCCAACCAACAGCCACAAATCCGCACGCAGTTGTCCTTCGTGTTGGAGGCTATTTTGTCCCAGCAGTTAATTCCCACCTTAACGGGCGGACGCGCTATGGCGTGCGAAGTATTGCTTGCCAACTCCGCCGTGCGCAGTTTAATCCGCGACGGCAAAGCCGAGCAGATTATCTCCACGATGCAAACCAGCGTGGGTATGGGTATGATTACGATGAACCAAGCGTTGGGCGATTTGTACATCCGCAAGCAAATCAGTTACCAAGAGGCCATTTCCCACACGGGCGACCCGTCCGGCTTAAAGACCTACTTGCAACAGAAATTGGGAACCGCCAGTTTCAAATAAAAGGTTATTCACTTTTGCGGGGCTGCTTTTAGGCAGCCCCGTTTTTTATGTGTTAAAACGCACCAAAAAGCCGCCCGGTAAAGGGCGGCTTTTTCTTTCGGTAAAATTCTATTTTTGTGGGCGGTTGCTTACCACTTTCGGGCATACGCGGATAAATACATCCGTGCCTACCGCATCGGAAAGTTCCGGCGCCACGGTATCAACAAAGGCGTTCTGCGTCCAACCGGAAACATACGGCGGCGGCAGTTGGCGGCTTACATTGGTAACTAAAATTCCCCATTTGTAATCGGTCAAATTGTTTTCGTCCTTGGTACGGATAGAAAACGTAACCGATTGGTCTCTATTCAAAATCGGGGAGTGCATATGGGCACGGCGCAGAGACCCCTCTCCGCCTTCAATAAACATCGGCGGGGCAATAATCACCAGCACTTCGTCTGTTTTACCAAACGAAGCCGCCGCGTAATAGGGCTGCAATTCATCGCTCCAAGAGGCCAAGGTGTTTTGCACCGTCGCGCTTTCTTCGGTCGTCAGCGGAATTAACATTGCATTGGAATCGCGCAAGACCGTTTTCACAAACGCATCGGAGCCGTTCTTCTGCTGGAACGCCACATAAGAACCGGACTTATACGTTCCTTCCGCCGGGAAATACGGGCTTGCCACTACAATTTGTTTCTCCGGGTTTAACATCCGCAAATCCGTAAGCAAATTGGAAAGTTGCAATTTGGAACCTTCGTTCCAATCCGTCGCAATAAAAATGCGGTTTTTGTCGCGCAGTAATTTGGCATACGGCACGGAATTAACGTGCACGACATTTCTGTCAATCAGCACATCCACCTTTTTTAAATGCGTGCGCAAGAAAGATACATCCTTCGTGGCGGCCTTGTAAAGTTTAGAATCGGGCAGAATATTTTGCTGGCCCGCCCATACTTTTACGGCATTTACATCGCGTTGCTGGCGCAAGGCGCGCAGTTTCCACATATGTTGGGCTTGGGTAATGGCAGAACTGACACTGGGATTATAAAAATTTTTTGGCAAGGCGCTTCTGGCCGCCTTTTCCATAGCACCGGCCGGAACTTTTACGGCCGGGAGTTTCCCGCGCTGGGCTTGCGCCGCGCCGGAAAAAGCGAGGATAAAAAGAGACGATAGCATCAGCGTAAGTGTTTTGTTCATACTGTTATTATAAGTTTGCCCAGGGCCCGAAACAAGGGCCAAAGGACCTAGGAGGTCATAGGTCCGTTAGAAAGTGTTTCCTTATTGCGCAGGGTGCGGTGGTAAGTAATGGCAAAGCGGTGGACCTCATCGCGGATTTCCATTAATAAGTTCAAGGCCGGGTCGCCGATGGGCAGTTTAATGCTCTCCGCCGCGCCGGGCAGGTAAATACCCTCGTGCGTTTCGGCAAGGGCAATAAACGGGATATAAATGCCCGCGCGGTCAAAGGCGTTTAAGGCCGCGGTAATTTGGCTTTTCCCACCGTCTAGCAAAATTAAATCGGGCGCTTGGCTTGGATCCCTTTTTATTTGGCGCAGGCGGCGGAAGACGCTCTCTTCCATCATCGTAAAATCGCTTCCCCCGCGCTCGGGCAGTTTGGAGCGGATTTTAAAGCGGCGGTAGTGTTCGTGGTTCTTTTCGCCGTTAATGTAGCACACCACGCACCCCACAGCCTCGCGCCCGAACAAGTGAGAGTTATCAAACGCTTCAATATGCGCGGGCAGTTTATTTAGGCCGATTACCTGCGCCAGGCGTTTTAACTTGTCCGTATTTTCCATAGCGGTAGTAATTTTATCGTCCTTAAACCGCCCCACCAGCACTCGCTCCTGCATATGCGCCAAGGCGTGCAAAAAATTGCGGTAAACGGCCGCCTGTTCGTATTCCCACTTGGCGGAGTGTTCCTTCATCAGCCGCGTGATATTTTCGGTAATGTTGCCAAAGTGTCCGTCCAAAAATTGCGCCATACGCTCGGCAATTTTGCGGTAATCCTCATACGAAATTTTGCCCGCACACGGCGCCGGGCATTGCCCGGTATGATAATAAATACAGGTGTTAATTTTGCGCGGGTCCAATTCTTTTTCGCGCGAAAAATTCCATTTGCACGGGCGCAAGGGCGCGTATTTGCTCTTCCACAAAAAACGCATTAAACTTTTTACAATGCTGGATTTGGGGTACGGACCAAAATATAAGTCCTTTCCGCGTACCACGCGGCGCGTTAAATGCAGCCTCGGAAAATCCTCCCCCATTGTCAGTTTTAAATAAGGGTAACTTTTGCCGTCCTTGCCAAGGGAATTAAAAAACGGCTGGTATTGCTTAATTAATTTTTCTTCCAGCACCAAGGCGTCGCGTTCGCTGGCGGTGGTAATATAGTCAATCTTGGCAATCATCGGCAGCAGGCACGGCAATTTCCACCCGCGGGAATACAGGTTGGATTCCTGGAAATACTGCTTCACCCGGTCGGATAAATTTTTGGCCTTGCCTACATAAATAATCGTGCCCTCTTTTGAGCGCATTATGTAAACACCGGGTTTATTTGGTAAAATATCTAGGCGCGGGTCCATAAAAGTATTGTAACATTTCAGGCGCAAAGCCTGCTTAAACGAAAAAAATCAGTTGACCCCGCGGCAATAAAAGGATAAAATATTAGTAACCCGATTTTTCTATTAGAGGAACTATATAATGGCAAAACTTAAAACTGGTCGGCACACTAGCGCTATCAAAGCGCAGCGCCAAGCCGAAAAAAGAACTTCCGCTAACAAGGGCTTGATTAAAAAAGTCCGCTTAGCCACCAAGACTGTGAACGCTTCCGCTACCACGAAAGCCGCCACGCTGAAAGAAGACTTGAAAAAAGCCGAATCTTGCATTGACAAGGCCGCCAAAAAGAACGTAATCCACTGGAAAACGGCCGCCCGCAAGAAATCCCGCTTGGCCAAAGCCGCTAACAAAGCCGCTGCCGCCAAATAATAAGTCTTGCAATAACCTTTAAAACCGCCCTTTACCGGGCGGTTTTTTTATGGCTGTATCTTCACTCGGTAACTTAAAAACTTACCCACAAAAAAGGCGCCCTGGTAAGAGGCGCCTTTTTTCACACGCAAAACCTTACGCTTCCGGGACGTGTTTGTATTTAAAGATGCAGGCAAACAAGATAGCCACCACCAAGGAGAAGCCCGCGAAAATAAACCACGATTCGCTCCACCCCGTCATAATGGTATGGGAAACATCCGCCGGATATACCGCACCGCTGGGCAAAAAGCCGTTCGCCGCCGTATATTCGTTGATGTGGACGTTTACCAACTTGTTAATGACCCATTGGGCGCCCAGCGTACCAATCATCGCGCCGAAGCCGTTGGTCATCAGCATAAACACGCCTTGCGCGCTGGAACGGATGGCCGGATCGGTTTCTTTATCTACATATAAGGAGCCGGAGACGTTAAAGAAGTCAAACGCCACCCCATATACAATCATAGAAGCCACCAAGAGAACAATACCGCCCGCGGTGGACGGGTTGCCGATACCAAAGAAGCCAAAGCGCAGAACCCACGCAAACATACTGATAAGCATTACTTTTTTGATACCGAAGCGTTTTAAGAAGAACGGAATCAGCAAAATGCACAGCGTTTCGGACATTTGGGAAAGGGAAATAAGCGCGTTGGCGTTATTGGCCCCCCAAGAGCCCGCAAAGCCCTCCAAGGAGTTAAAGCCGTTAATAAACGGGTTGGCGTAAGCGTTGGTAACCTGCAAGGACATCCCCAGCAGCATAGAAAAGATAAAGAAGATAGCCATCTTTTTCTCTTTAAACAGCGCAAACGCTTTGAGGCCCAAGGCTTCGGCCAGCGATTTGGCCTTTTCCGTGCAGGTGGGGCAGGCGGGCAAGGTAAAGCAATACAAGCCCAAAATCACGCCCAAAATGCCGGAGAAATACCATTGCATATAGGTATTTTGGAAGCCCGTAAAGTTGGAGGTCAGCATCGCGCAGATAAAACCAACCGTACCGAATACACGGATGGGAGGGAACGCGGAAACGGTATTAAAGCCGCCTTGGCGCAAGGCCGTATAAGCCACGGAGTTGGAAAGCGCAATCGTAGGCATATAGAAAGCCACACTAAACGTATAGCAGGCGAAAACCAGCGCAAAACTTACCTGGGGGAGCGAACCAAAATAAGCCGCTCCGGCCATACCGGCCGCCGCCAACAAATGGCACAGGCCCAACAGTTTCTGCGCGGGAATCCAACGGTCCGCCACAATGCCGATAATAGCCGGCATAAAGAGCGATACAAAGCCTTGTACCGCGTAAAACCAACCGATATTTTCCGCCAATCCGGCACCGGCCAGGAAGGTACCCATAGAAGTAAGGTACGCGCCCCAAACGCCGTATTGGAGAAAGTTCATTGCAGTCAAACGAATTTTGATGTTCATAAGCGAATTACCGCCGAAGCAGGGAAACTCCGGCTGCAAACCTCCATAGAATTGACGGGAAACGCCCTTGGCGCAACTGCCCCCGCCGATAAAACCATTGTACAAAAAAAGATATAATATAGGAAATAAATTGAAAAACGCCGTTTTTAGGAGGAAATTTTATATGGCAGATTACAGTTTTGACGTCGTATCCAAGGTGGATTTGAACGTAATTGCGGAAGCCGTCAGCGCCGCAAATAAAGAAATTACCAACCGCTACGATTTTAAAGGTACCAACTCCACGATTGAACTCAATCAAAAGGATAACGAACTGAAACTCGGTTCCAGCGACGAATATAAGGTAAACACCTTGCGCGACATTATTTTTACGCGTATTGCCAAGCGTGGTATTCCGCTTAAAAATATGCTGCCGCAAAAAATTGAAGCCGCTTTGGGCGGTAACGCCAAACAGACGGTAAAAATCCAGCAGGGTATCCCGTCCGACAAAGCCAAGGAAATTTCCAAGGCCATTAAAGACGCCAAATTGAAGGTTTCCGCTTCTATCCAGGGCGACCAGTTGCGCGTATCGTCCAAATCCAAGGACGAACTCCAAAACACGATGGCCCTGTTAAGAGGGCGCGACTTTGGCGTGGAACTCCAATTCACCAATTACAGATAACTTATGCGCAAACTATTCCTTATTCTAAGTGCAGTTTTGATTTCTGCCCCGGCCCTGCAAGCGGCCGATATGTCTGCCGCGTTGGATTTTTATAAAAAGCAGGCGCTTACGATTTCCGCCGACCCCGGCCGGGAAGGCCGCGCCTTTGCCAAAGCCTTGGCGGACAATTTAGGCACTTGGGCCTTGCAAAACCCGGGCCAAGCCGCTACGGCCGATGCGCTTCTGCTCCAAACGCGCCTTTATGTGCGCGCGGAAGACAATGCCGACGCGCTCGTTTCGCTCTTTAAACTGCGCAAGGTCTTTCCGTCGGCTGACACGAGCGTTTTAAAAGCGCTGTTGCCGCAAGCCGCCGAAGCCGTACAGTCGGACTCGCGCAATTTAGCGGACCAACTCTTTGCGCTTCCGCTCCCCGCCGAAGCCGATACCGAAGCGGACCGCGAAGCCGAAGCCTTGTATGCGTTTTCCAAATTGCCGGGGCGCACCGTATATGCCCCCGCCGCGCAAGCGTTTGAAACCTTTTTCGCGTTTCATCCCAAATACGAAAATGGCGACAAGGTGGAACTGTGGTACGGAGATTTGCACCGCGTAAACGGCAATTATTTGGCCGCTATTTCGCAATACAAAAAAGCGGGCGAACTTTATCCCAAAACGCCGTATAAAGCCGCCAGTTTGCGCCTCATCGGCGATATTTACGCAGACAATTTAAAGGACACCGCCAACGCTACCGCGTACTATACGCGCGTACTGCGGGAGTTCCCCGGTTCCTCCGAAACGGGCGTAGTGTATAAGCATATGGCTATTTTGGACGAGAACAACAAACAGTTTGACAGCGCGCTTATCAATTACGATAAATCCATTGAACTGTTGGGCAATACGGCGGCTTCGTACGAATCGTACCGCGGCAAGGCGGATGTGTATGTAAAGACCAAGAACTATGGCGAAGCATACAACACCTTGTTAAAAACGGCCAATGTGTTCGGCTCGGACGAAGAGAAATGCACCTTCTCGCTCTTGGAAGCCGCCAACGTGGCCAAAAAGCGTATGCGCGACCAAGCCAAATATATGCAAGCCTTGGAAAAAGCCCTCGTGGCGCACCCCGCCGGACCGCGCGCCCCGCAAATTATGTTTGATTTGGCTTCCGCCTACGAACAGCAGGGCAAAAAAACACAGGCCGTGGAAATGTACAAACGGTTGATTATCAATCACCCAACCAATAAGTTGGCTTCCCGAGCCCAAGGCCGCTTGGACAGATTGCAGAAATAAAATTAGACAAGTGTAAAAAACTCCCCAGGTAAATTCTAGGGAGTTTTTTTATTTGTTCATAAAATAGGATTGGCGATGTGCCCAGGCCCCGACAGAATCTCCTTGACTGGTTGGAGTGTCCCGCCCGGACAGATTTTGACAGATTTTATTGGAAACGGGGCTATCTATATCGGCCCAGCAAATAAAATAGTTATTCTGGTGATATTTTTCTATCAGGACTAAATCTTTAATATCTTCACACAAAAAGGCGGTTTTAGCCCCACCCCACCCGCTAATATGGCAACTAACATCCGTGCTGGAAATTTTGCTTGGGCTTTCCTTTTTAAATCCGGCGGGCATAGCAATAATCAGCGCATCCAAATTGGCGGCATAGCGGTTGGTTTGCATATAAAAATGCTGTTGGGCTTGGTCCACCGCACGGACGAGGTTATACATCGTTGCCGCGCGGCTGCTGCCCACCGCCACCCGGTACGACGGCATAGCGGCCGCCGCCAAAATGCCAATGATAAGGATAACGACCAGAAGTTCTATGAGGGTAAAACCTGCACTTGCCGTGCCTTGCAGGCGGCACCCTAGCGGGCCGCCGATTTTCCGCGCTCTTTTGATTAGTGAAACCCCACTGTTTTTGTTGTGTTGCAAACCAACCAAACGGCAAGAATAAAAAATACATCTTTGCCCGTCATCCCGTAGTGTTTGGCGGCCCACTAGGGTGCGGCCCGCAGGGTTACGGGATCTGTTGTTGTAGTTGTCATCCCGGACGTGGATCCGGGATCCAGTCTGTTTATTAGAAAAACTC
>CAVKWQ010000011.1:0-33419 GCA_963660385.1 Muribaculaceae bacterium | reverse complement strand
GATCGCTTGTATTGGGCCTGGTTAAAAAAAGATATAGATGGAAAATATAAAGTTGATTGGCAAAACTGGACCCGTTATACACCCCATACTCTCGGCGAGTTTATCGCAAATAATGAGAAACTTGAAATTTACGCAAATGTAGATAGGTCCGTTTCGCCAATTATTTCACAACTTATCGCTGATTATTTTGTCTTTCGTATCACTTCTGCAGACATAGGGCAAGGAATTCTAAATGAAAAAGAAGACGGGTATACAGTAAACGAAGTCATTTTGGGATTATGTTCTAAAAAACAAAAAAATTGCAAAGAATTTTATAAGAAACTAGCAAAACACAATATCAATGAAGGTTCTCCGGCCACATTACAACTAGAACCCGCTCCAAAAGATTTGAAAAATCCCTTGTTCTCTTTTGCACTAGTCACAAAAGTAGAGCCAAGTTGGTTGTGCGATTTGTAAATTGGAGAAACTTAAATGAAAAAAATAATAATTTTAGTAATAACTAGCCTTGTGGTCGCGTGTACCACATTAACCCCTGAACAAAAAAGAGCGAAATTTGAAAGTCAAATAAGAAAACCGGAAATGCAATGTGTATTGAAAGATGTGGGCAACAAACCGATTGCCGCTAAACTTCCAGTTTCTTTAGATGATGCGCCATACTATGATATTAGTAAATGCGCATTTATAGAAACGCTGGCTGGATTTGCTCCCTTCCAACTAATAAATAAGCGCGAAGTATTGGCTTTTCCGTGTTATAGTTTTGTATGCTCAAGGGATGAAATAATTCATATTAAGTTTCCATATGCATTAAGTAATTTAGAAAGATATACCCGTTATGACATTCCCAATGATATTTGCGAGGGACTTTGGACAAGGACAAAGTATCAGTATACTACAATGGATGGTTTTAAAAACTCTGTTGATTCGTTTACGATGATAAAAAAACGTATTTATTCAAAAGCAGAAAGACAAAAAATGTTAAAAAAAATTCAAAAAGAACAACAAATAGAAGCACAAAAAAAATTAGACGAAAAATATGAAAACAAAAAGGAACAAGCGCAAATATCATACAATACTTGTCAAGAGGTTTATGATAGATTAATTAATCAGTGGCAAACGGCAACAGATTTACAAGATTATTGCAACTCTATTGAAAATATAAAGCACTCTATTAGTTATGAGGAGAAAGATTTACGTTTAAAAATAGACACATACTATACAAATGCTTGTCAAACAGTAAAATAATGCCCTTAAAAACCCCCGGCCCGGGGCGGAAAGCCTCGGGCCGGGGGTTTTGATTTCGTTTCGTAACTAAAACACTAAAACTGCAACATTTTTACATAGTCTTTCAGGCGTTTGTTAATGTCGCGCTTGGTTAAATTGGCCAAGCGGTCCACGCTGAAAGATTCAATCGTAAACGAAGCCATCACGTTGCCAATCATCATTGCGCGCTTAATGGCCTGCAAGGAATTCCAGTTTTTCAGGCTCGCCAAATAGCCCGTAAAACCGCCGCCAAAGGTATCGCCCGCCCCAGTGGTATCGTGGACGTGCTCCAAGATAAACGGCGGCAACTGCGCAATGCCCTTTTTGCTTACCAGCATTGCCCCGTTGGACCCCAGTTTAATCACCACATATTTTACCCCTTGCGAGAGTAAAATTTTGCCGGCTTTAATCAGGTTGTATTCACCTGTTAATTGGCGCGCTTCGGTTTCGTTTAAAAAGAAGATATCAATCTTTTTTACCACTTCCAGCAGTTGCGCCTTTTTGGACGAAATCCAATAGTTCATCGTATCGCACGCCACCAAACGCGGGTGCTTTACCTGGTTTAATACGGATAGTTGGAGTTCCGGGTCAATATTGGCCAAAAACACAGCCTTGGCGTTTTGCTGCTCGTCGGTTAAGACCGGGTTAAAGTTTTGGAAAACATTTAAATCGGTAAACTTGGTTACTGCGGTGTTGAAATCCTTATCGTAACTACCGCCCCAATGAAAGGTTTTCCCTTCCTTCACTTCCAGGCCGGAAAGGTCCACCCCGCGTTTTACAAACGGTTCGCGGTCTTTGGCGGTAAAGTCCGTGCCCACCACAGCCACTACGGACGGGCTGGAAAAATAACTCGCGCAGACGGAGGCATAACTCGCCGCACCGCCCAACACGCGCTTAACGCTTCCGTTGGCGTTTTCAATCGTATCAAAAGCAACTGAACCTACTACTAATACTTCGTTTTTCACGGGCTAATCCTGTAAGAAAGTCTTAATTTCCACTTCGTTATTGAACTGGTCAAAAAACGCCCTTTGGGCCGTTTCCATTTTGGTTTCCATTAATTGCGCGGCAAAGTCGGCGCGGTTCTTGTCAAAATTCTTCATAGAGCCGTGCTGTGTTTTGTACGCATATTTAATTTCTTCGGGCGTTAATTTATAAAAGGAATAGAGCACGCCGCGGAAGCGGTCCGCCATTTTGCCCTTGCGCAGTTGCGTTTCAAACTCGGCCGGGGTTAAGCCCAAGGTGCGTTTGAGGGCGTATTCGTAAGCGGTTTTGCTGAAATAGCCGTTCTGCGTAAAGAAAGGGGACGTTTTAATGTCGTAGGCGACTTCGTAGTCGGACACGGCAAGGCCCGCTTTGTTGGCGGCTTGGTTTAATACTTCTTCGCTGATAAGCGCGGCCAACATTTGCTGGCGCAGGTATTTCATCATATCCTCGTCCACATCAATCCCTTGGTTGCGCAAGGCACGGGCGCGGTCCTCGGCCACGCGGTAAAGTTGGCGGTAGGTAATGTCCTCAGAGCCCACCTTGGCGGCGGTGCTGCTGAAATTACCGCGGCGGTACGCATCCGCCCCTAAATACACGATGCTTCCCAAAAAGAAAGCCAACGTAACAATAAGAATAATTTTTTTGTGTTTAATCAGAAACGAAATCATATGCTAAACTCCTCTTATTATTTAGATTCTTCCTCGTTTTCTTCGTCCGTTTCGGCCTCGTCGTCCTCGGCGCCGCCGATAGTGCATTGTCCGTCAATGCGGCCGCCCTCTTCCACAATCATCTTTTTGGCGCGGATATCGCCCTTGATAGACGCCGCAGAAGAGATTTCCAACATATCGGCGCAGACGTTCCCTTCAATCACGCCGCCGCAGACGATAATTTCCGCCGTTACATCGCCCACGATTTTGCCGTCCGTTCCTACAATGACGTGGCGGGCGTTATCCACGGAGCCCTCCAAGGTGCCGTCCACGCGCAGGGAACCCTGCACACTTAACGTACCTTGAAAATAGCACTCCGCGCTTACGACGGAAAAATGTTCACCGGACGAAAAGTCCGAATCCTTCTTCAAAAACCCCATAAACTCCTCCTAGAATTATTTAAAATAGTTGCGCGGATTGACGGCCTGCCCGTCCTTCCACACCTCGTAATGCAAATGCGTACCCGTGGAACGCCCGCTGGAACCCATTGTAGCGATTTTATCGCCGCGCTTGACTACATCGCCTGCCTTTACACGGATACCCGTGGTATGGGCGTAGAGCGTGGAGTAGCCTAAGCCGTGGTCCACCAAAATAGCCTGGCCGAAACTGGGCACCCAGCCTGCGTGGCGCACCACGCCGTCGGCAGTAACCACAATCGGACTGTCCGGCTTGCCCGCAAAATCTATACCGTTGTGGCGCTTGGTACTGCGGCGGCCGAACGGGTCCAACCGGTAGCCAAAGCCGGAACTGATACGCGCCGAAGACGGGCGGATAGAGGGCGTAGAGTTTAACCCCTCGCGGCGGTTGGCAAAGTACCAAGCGATTTCTTGGAACGAAGCCAAACGCGTTTTGGCCGCATCTTCAATTACATCAATATATTCTTCAAATTCGTCCGCGTCCAACTCGGTCAAATCTTTGCCCATCATTTCTTTAAAGCGGGCGTCTTCCTTTTCTTTGGCGGCTTCCCACCCTTTGGGCAAATTGATAAATTTACCGCCGGGCATCCCCAGCATTTGCCGCATTTGCGTATCGGTGGTGCGGGTCAGGTCCAAATATTTGCGGCCGCGCTCCAACTCGTCGGCGATGAGTTTCATTTTCACGCGCATTAAATTGTTCTCGGCCTTGGTAATGTTATAGTCGTAGGTGCGGATAAAAAATACAAAGCCGCACAGCGTAACCACCAGCCACAGCACAAACACCAGCACAAGCGTAAGCACGCGCACCTTAAATTTTTTAGAGGCCCCCAGGCGCGGCATTATCAAAATGTCCACCCGTTCCCCCAGCGCACGCACCAAATGATTGATTAATTTACCCATCTTTTGTATTCTATCATATACGAAGCCCCCACGGGCAGATTTCAATGCTTTAAGGAGAAAAAGATGAAAAAGATATTTCTGGTAATGGCCTTGGCCGTTTTGGCTGCGGCTTGTATGCGCCTGCCGCAGGTTCCCACGCTGGGCGAGTTCAGTTTGCCCGTAGCCGGGGAAAAGGCCGAGTGGACCTCCACCGATTACGAAGGGAAACCCGTCCTAATCGTATTTATGGGTTCTTGGTGCCCGTATTGCAAAATGTCTATGCCGTTTATTGACGCCGCCAACGAAAACTTTGGCGGACAAGTGGAAATTGTGGCCGCGTTCCTGGATGACGACCCGGCGAGCGTAACCAAAGTGGTAAAGGAGCATAACTTTAAAACCAAGGCGCTCTACAACGCGGGCAACATTGCCGAAAGTATGGAAGTAAGCGGCCTGCCCCACGTGGTGGTGTTTGACAAAAAACACAACGCCGTAAAAATGTGGGAAGGTTTCTCCCCTGAGTTAGGCCAAGAAATCCACGATTATTTAAAGAAAGTAAGCAAATAACCTTCACCCGCCGCACTCCGGCGGGTATTTTATAGGAGCCGATATGGAAATTTTGTGCGTTATTTTAGTGATGGCCTGCTTGGGGATGTTTATCTGGCTGGCGATTGTACAGGGAAACGTAAGCGACCTTGCCTGGAAAATCGGTAAATTGGAAAAGAAATTAGCCGAATTGCAAAGCGGTACTGTTCCGCAGGAAACCCCGCAAGCAACGCCTGCAAAATCCCCCGTGATTGCCCCGGCTCCCGTACAGGTAAAGGCCGCAATTCCCCAAGCCCCCGAGCCGAAAGCCGCTTCCGAATTTACAGTTATAAAACTCTTCTCGTGGATTGGCGGCTTTGCGTTATTGTTGGCGGCGGCTTTTTGGGTGAAATATGCGCTGGAAAACAACCTAATTTCGCCCCAAATGCGTATCGGGGCGGGGCTGCTTATCGGGCTTGCCTTGTGGGTAGCCGGGTTATACCTTAAAAACCCGGGCTACAAAACCACCTCCAACACGCTGTGCGCTTGCGGGCTCGCTATTTGCTACCTCGTCAGTTTTGCGGGGCACGCGCTGTACGGTTTATTTGCTCTGCCGCTTACGTTTGGCCTGCTGGCGTTTATTTCGTTAGCGGCTTTTGCTACGGCGGTATATAAACAAACATCATACCTGGGCGTATTGGCCCAAATCGGCGCGTTTTTAACGCCGTTTTTGTTTTCCGCACAAGAGCCCAATTTGCTTTTACTGCTGGTGTATTTTGCCTGCGTAAATATCGTAGCCTTGGGAACGGCCTACTTAAAAAAATGGAACAAGCAATTTATTATTTCCGCGGTTTTTACGGCTTGCTGCCTGCTGACGGTTCTCACCCAGATAAACGCGCCCGGTGCGCAAGCAACTTTAATTGCGGGTTTTATCACGCTGTTTGCGCTCTTCTACACCACCGGTGCCGTAGTATTAAAGGACGGACGGATTTTAACTGCGGGGTTTATCTCGCTGGGTATCTGCCTGTTAATGTGCCCAGACAAGCCGGGCACGGATATTTCTCCCCTCTTGCTGTGGGCTTCCTGCGCGAATATTTTATTTGCCGCCGTACCCTTTGCGTTTAAAAAGCACTTTGCCCAAGACAAGCAAGTATGGGGCGCCTCTTTGGTGGCTGGCGTATTTTTGTGCTTGCTTTGGGACCAGCGTTTGGACCTTTCCAACGGGCTTATCCCCTTTGTTTTTGCCTTGCTATACAGTGGTTTAACGGCCTATGTGTGGCGCTGGGGCACGCTGGGCGACGGAGCCCAAAACAAGCGGCTGTCGTGGTTGCTTGGAACGGTGGTTTTATTTTTGACGTTTGCTATTGCCGAGCAATTTGAAAAGGGGTGGCTCACGCTGGTACTGGCCTTGGAAGGCTGCGGGCTCGTTTGGCTCTACCGCCCGTTGGCCGTAAAGGCCCTGTTGGGCTTTGGCAAATGGCTATTAATCGCCGCCACGGTGCGGCTGGTGATTAATCCGGCGGTGCTGGATTACTACACCCCCACCAGCAGCATTTGGAACTGGTTTCTAGGCGTCTATACGGTATGTGCGGCGGCCTTGTTTGTGAGCGCCAAGGGTTGGCCGCTAAGTACAACAGGGCGCACCCGCGCGCTTTTACAAGGATTAGGCGGGCTTGTTTTATTTGTTCTGCTTAACCTGGAAATTGCGGTTGCATACTCCAATGGCGGAAAACTGCATTTTAATTTCTTTGGCGAGGTTTCCGCCGCCGCGGCCTATACTATTGCTTGGGCGTTAAGCGGCGCGCTGTGCCTGTGTTTTGCACTTAAACAAAAGAGCGCTTGGCTGACCAAATCCGGCCTCGTTCTTATCGGGCTTGCCTTAGCCAAACTGTTCTTATGCGACGTATGGAAACTATCGTTGGGCGCGCGGATTATCACGCTTATCGGCGTGGCACTTGTACTATTGGCGATGTCTTTCCTCTACCAGCAAGTACGGCTAAAAATAATGGAAAAAAATTCCGATTAACAAACTGGCCCGGAGCAAACGCCCCGGGCCGGTTTATTACTTCACCAAATAACAATTATATCCGCCCTCGGTAGCGCAGGTTTCGGCTTCGCTGTTCGTCAACCCCTTACAAAAAGTATTACCAGCCTTATCGCTTGTGGGGGTGTGGCAATAAAGGCCTTGCCCGGGGACAGCGATTAAAAAGCGGCTTGGGTATTGGAGCCTCCGCGCGTGCGGCACGCCGCCCACGCCAAAAATATAACTAAAATTTTTCGTGTTGTATTGGGCGGCGGAACTGCGCGTACCCGGCACGGTAATATCCAAATCGTCAAAGGTGGTGGCATAACTGCCGTTTGCCATTTTATAAACCTCTTGCGCCTGGTACACATTTTTCATTACCGTCAGGGCTTCCGTCCAACGGCTTTTTTCTACGGCTTTTTCGTACTGCGGCAGAGCCACCGCCGACAAAATGCCAATAATAAGAACGACCACCAACAGTTCAATAAGGGTAAAACCTTGCTTCATATCTTCTCCTTTTTGTTTTTGGAGAAAATACAACAAAAACGGCTGTTATATTTGAGCCATTCCGAGTAACCCAAATACAAACAGCCGCGGTTTATTGCCACCCGGAGGCGGCAATAAACGCTCGGCACAAAACCGCCGGGTAATTAGTCCGGCAATCTTGCGCCTAAATCGGCTGTTTTTGGACTCGGAATGTGCATTTTGCAATGCTCACCGTATTCTGCATACGGTTCCAAAAACAGATTAAATTTTTTAGTCTTCTAGACTTTGTACAACAGTTTAATTATAACAAAAAGCCGCGGGTAATTTGCGGGTCTTCCATACACAAATAGACGTGCGCCTTGGGAAATGCCTTGCGCAAAAGCGGCACCAAAAAGCGGTACGCTTCCACGCGCTGCCCGTCGCCATAGCGCATTTTGCCGTCAAAATCCAGCAAAAATTCTCCGTCCAAAATCGTGTTGTCCGGGAATCTGTTTTCCACCATTTTTTTAAGTTCCCGGCTAAACCGCAAAGTTCCCACGCTAATCCAGGACACCTTGTCATTAGGCAAGGTGTCGGCCATTTCCTGCACGGTGCGGGCATAGTCCGCCTGATAACCGTCGTAAATAACCACCGGGTCAAAGTGAAAGCCCAAGCGGTACCCCGCACTTGCCACCTGCTTGGCCGCCGCCAAACGGGCGGACAACTTGGGGGTAAAATGCTCGGCATAATCCGTAATTTTAGCGGAATTAACCGACCACGAAACGACCACGTTTTCACACCCGCCCACCTGCAAAAGCCCGCCGATGTTTACGCTTTTAGTTTTAAATTCAAATTGCAAATGCGGGCGCGCGCGGAAAAACGGCACAATCTTTTGGGAGTATTGGGTCAAATCATCAAACACCAAGGAATCGGTAAACTCCCCACTGCCGATACGCGGGCGGTCAAACGGTCCTTTATTAAAAGTGGCTCCGTCAATTTTGGCCAAAAATTCCTCCACATTGGCCGGGAGCAGTACCGCGTGCAAATTTTGGTATTGCTGTAAAAAGCAATACTCACACTCAAAGCGGCACCCAAAACCCAAATTGATTAAATTGTATCCGCACCCCGCCGCCGCGCACGAGCACGGGCAGGGCTTTAAAAAGTCGTACTTTTCGCGGTGGATGAGCAAGGTTTCCAAGCGTTTAGAAAAGTTAGGGCTTCCCACCTGTGTTTTGCCGTCGGTTTCCTTAAATTCGGCCTTTGGGAAAGCACTGCGCACCCGTGCGGCCAGTTCGCTGTCCGCCACCGAAGTTTCAATATAAACGGTTTTGGGATAAAAGGGCCGCTCGGTTAAATCCGCCTTTAAGGCCGGGTTTAATTCCAACTTGGGCAAATAAAAGCGGTTTTTGGGCGCGGTTTTAAAATTGACGGGATAGCGGCGCGCAAGTAACTGTTTTTTGGCCGATTCAAAGGTAAGATTTTTTTGAACGGGCAAAACCGCTTGCATAGCCACCTTTTCCCTTTTGCAAATTTCATACACAAGGCGCGTCAGTTCGCGCAGTTTGTTTACGCCCAAGGCGGGCAAAAGAGCGAGTAAATATTTTTCTATTTCATCAGGCAGGTACACGGTTTTCCCTCCAAATATAATAATTGTTGCGCGGATAAAGCCAGGTCCGCCCCCAACGCATTTTGGCGCACTTGTCCGGGCGTACGCGCCCCCACCAGCACGCTTGCAGCCCCAGTAGTAAGAGCCCACGCGGCCGCCACCGCCCCGGGCGGAACACCCAATTCTTGGGCCACATTTCTAACGCGTAAAACGGTTTTGCAAGCCTCTTCAAAGGCCGGGCCGCGGTAGCATTTATAAAAATAATTTCGGGCGTCTGCGCGGCGGAAATTGGGCTCTTTTTTATATTTGCCGCTTAATATTCCCCCGCACAAGGTGCCGTAACCGATAAACCCAACGCCCAGTTCGCGGCAAGCGGAAAATACCGCTTCGCCCTTTTGTGGGTGCAAGAGCGAATACTCGTTTTGCACGCTGGCGACAGAAACCCGCCCACAGGCTTGGCGCAGGTCGTCCGCCATAAAATTGCACACGCCTATATAGCGGATTTTGCCTTGCACCTGCAACTTAGTTAGCGTTTCCAAAACTGTTTCTAGGGGTGTTTTGGGGTCTAAATAATGGATTTGATACAGGTCCAAATAGTCGGTTTGCAAGCGGGAAAGCGAGGTTTCCAGTTGGCGGATAATAGTTTGCGGGGCTAAATCGTGGTCCGTCCAAGAGCCGTTTTTGACGAGCCCGCATTTGCTTGCAAGCAATACCTGCTGGCGGCGGCCCTTTACAGCCCGGCCGATAAGTGCTTCACTCTCTCCGTAAATCGGCGCGGTATCCACCCAATTTATGCCGGTATCCAGCGCGGCAGAAATGGTGTCTAATACGTCTTTTTCGTCCGTTTTTCCCCAATCCAACCCACCGCCAAAAGACCAACCGCCCAGGCCCATAGCGGAAAGAGATAACTCCGTTCGTCCCAAGCGGTTGTATTTCATAAGATGATTGGTCCTAATGGGTTTATGCCTTCGGCATACCGAAACTGCCCATTGCCTGTGCGGCCATACCTTGGCTGTCGCGCACGGCCTTATTGATAACGGCCTTCAAATCCTCGGCGATTTCCGCCTCGCCAAAGTTTTTAATCAGCGCGTCCACGCGCACTTCCTTCACTTCCTGCGAGCCGGAAATGGTTACCTCAAACAAATGGCGCGGGCTGTCCACCTTGATTACCATATTGTCCAAGCGTTTTTTGATTTCTTCCATTTGGCTTTTAAGTTTCCACAAATCTTTTAATTGTCCTAATTTATCAAACATACTACCCCTCCTTCTGATTTTTTATATTGTAACTTTTATAAGTCCACCGCCGCAAACGTGCGCACAAAAACGGCGCTGCACCGCACCGGACTCCCGGGGAAAATCTTTTCGGCCGCCCGGCGGTAAGCATCCAACTGTAAACGGTACTTTTTATCTAATAATTGCTTTTCCTGCCCCGGTTTTACTTTATCCGTTTTGTAATCCACAATCCACACGCGGTTATCCGCCCCTGTTAATACGGCGTCCATTACGCCGGATTCCACCTCGCCGTTTTCCTCTAAATACGAAAAGGGCATTTCGCACGCCAACACCCGGCAAGCGGAAAGTTCCGCAAATAACGGGCTCGCCGCAAATGGCAATAACACCTTGCGCGCATCCTCGGCCCGGTGGGGTACGGCACATTGTGCGGCGGCGGAAATAACGGCCTGCTCGGGAGCCTGCTTTTGCGCGAGCATTAATTCCAACGCCCGGTGGCACACCGTGCCTAATTCCGCCCCGGCGCGCTGTTCTTCCGTCAACAAATTAGGGTCCGCCATTTCGCTGGGAGAGCGCAACTGGTCCTCGCTTATCCACTTTTGGTAGCGGGCCAAACGCGCCTCATATGCCGCGCGCCAATGCTCAATATCTTGGGCCGTTTCCGGGTTCGCGGCATATTCGTTATGGCGGTAGCAGAAATTTTCCGGCGGCTCATACGCGGCGTATTCCACGGGTACGGTTAATTCCCCGTCCGCCACCGCCTTGGGCAAGGTTTCCTCGTCCGGGAACAACCCGGCGGACGCAAACGGCGCGGCGGCCTTTACGGCCCCCTTGCGTGCATCGGCCACCAAAAGCAGTTTTTCCTTGGCGCGCGTTAAAGCCACATACAGCACGCGGACTTCTTCGCACTTACCGTGCTTTTTTTGTTCTTCTTCCAAAAAGGCCAAATTTACATCGCAGATTTTCCCCACCCGTAATCCGTGCATATTGTACTGCCAAGAAAAAATATGCAAGACCGGGTCGGAGGACGAAGAGGAATCCTTCTTCGTCATATCTGCCAAAATAACCACCGGGAACTGCAACCCCTTGGACTTGTGCACCGTTAGTACGGACACTGCATCCAGTGCATCGTCGGCGGTGGATGCCCCCAAGCGGTCCGGGTGTTCTTCCAGTAAGGTTTGCACGTCCGCCAAAAATTGCGACAGCGAAGCAGGGCCGTCCGCCGCATAGCCGTCCGCCAACCCCACCAAGCGCTTTAAGTTGCCCAGCGTCCGTTCGCCCTCGTACGAGGCCGCACACGCTTCGGGCAAAAAGGTATCCTCTAAAATATCGGTTAAGAAATCTTTTAGTCCTCTGCGCCCGGCCAAACGGGCATATTTATTTAATACGGCAAACGCGCGGGCAAGTTTTTCGTCCGTGGGCCGCACATAAAGGGAAAGTTCACCCCGCTTGGCCACTTGATACAACTCTTCATCCGTAAACCCAAACAGCGGGCTGCGCAGTACCCCGGCAAGTGAAATTTTGTCGTCCGGGTCCGATACGGCACGCAAAAAGTTCAAAAAGTCGCTTACTTCCTGCTTGCGGTAAAACTTTTTATCTGTTTCCACGTTAAAGGCTATGCCACGGCGGCGCAGGGCCTCGGTATAGGGCGTGGCGGTGGTGGCGGCACGCGTGAGCAGGGCAATATCCTTGTATTGCAATTTGCTCCCGTCCGACAAGGTTAAAACGCCTACATTTTGGCTAATCCAGTCCGCTATGCGCTCGGCTTGGTTATCGCGGAAGTCGTCCGCGGACGGCATTTTCCCTTCGGGCGCAGGCACAAAAAGCCATTGTACGGCCCCGTTGCGCACCGTTTTACTGGTGTAAATGGGTACATAGGCGGGCTGAAAGGCCGTCTGCTGAATCATTGCGCGGGAACAAACGGAGTTGGCCGTTTCCACAATTTCAGGCGTACTGCGGAAGTTCTCCTGCAAGAAGCACTTTTCGCCGCCTTGGCGCAAAATCAAATCGGTAAACAGTTCATACGCCGTAATATCCGCCCCGCGGAAGCGGTAAATGGACTGCTTGGGGTCGCCCACTACATACAATTTGCCCGGCTCCAAACGCACATCCTGCCAACGGGAAGCGCGCGTATTTTTTGCCTCGGCTAAAAATAGTAGCAGTTCCCCCTGTACAGGGTCCGTATCTTGGAACTCATCAATAAACAACACGTCAAATTTGGCTTTTAACTGTTCCCGCACGGACGGATTTTGCAACAATAAGTTACGGGTTTTAACAATCAAATCGTCAAAACTCAATAGTCCTTCCCGCGCGTAGTCCTGCCTAATAAGAGTAGTTACATCCTTTACCAAATCATAGGCGGCCAAAAACAGGCGTTGTTTTTCGGGCGTGGTTTTGCCAGCAAAATCCACGAGCGAGCAAGCCTCGTCAAACGCTTCGTCATCCCAGCCTTTGGCTTGGTCGTTAGAGGAAAGTTTAGTATATTCTCCCTCGGGCTCGGCCGGGGTTTCCCCCTTTAAAAAAGCCGCCGTCCGCTTTAAAGATTCCGCCGACCACAACAGCATTTTTTCCACCTTGCGGGGCTTTTTCACTTCCGCCGAAAAAGACTCCGCCATTTCTTGGGCGCGCGCGGCTTTTTCCAAGCACGAGGCGGCCAGCAACTTTTGGTGAGCGTAATAATCGTAAGATTCTATTTTGCCGCTGCACAGTTCCGCCGCAAAATCCTTTAAATCCGGCAGGGAAATTTCCGCCAAAACCTGCTTCCATTGGGCGGCACGGGGAGCATTTACACCCAGTTCGCTATCCAAAAAAGCGTTCCAACGCGCGTTAAACAGTTGCGCGGCCTTTTGCCCCGCATCAATTTGCGCATTGGGCGAAAGCCCGGCTTCCAGCGGGAAGGACTTTAAAATATCGGCACAAAAGCCGTGAATCGTACCGATAGAAGCGCGATCCAAACGCGAGAGTGCCGCTTCGGCCCGTTTTACCAACTCATCGGGCTTAACCGATGGGAAATACTCCCGCAAGAGCAATAAAGTGTCATCCTTGGTTCCCTTTTTAACGGCGGCTACCAAATTTTGCAGTTTGGCTACAAAGCGCGTTTTGATTTCGGCGGCGGCTTTTTCGGTAAACGTCAGCGCGACTAATTTTTCAACCGGCGTATTTTGCGCCAGCACCGCCAAACACAGGCGGTCAATCAGCAGGGTAGTTTTACCCGTACCGGCCCCGGCCTCTACCACAATATTCACGCCTGTATGTGTTCGCGCTTGCAAGCGGTCTTCGGTAAAACTCATTTAACTGCCTCCTGTAACGATTTATAGGCCGCACTCTTGCGCGCACGCAAAAGCGACTTAAAACTATCCCGGCGGCAAGCCGCCGCATACGGACAATATTGGCATTTTTTGTCATCGGGGTTAATAAAGAAAACCCCGTTTTTTACATAATCCGTCAGCAATACCAAAAACTGGCACGCGCGCGGCAAAACATCTTCAAACGCGGAGGGCGGCAAGTCGCTGCGGTGGTATTTGGGCGCAATAGCCAACAGGCAAGAACCCGCCGACCCGTAGCCTTTTAGTTCCGGCAGTTGCCGCGCAATCAGCACATACACAAAGGGCTGAAAAATAAGGTGTTTAAAAATGTCCGCCGCCAAGTCTTTGGTGCCCTTGCGGGAAGATTTATAATCATCAATGCGGAAGAGTTTGTGCTTTTCATCTATATCCACCCGGTCAATAATCCCGCGCAAACGCAGGGGCAGTTTTTCGGACGGCTCCAACGAGACGGGAATTTCAAATTTGGCAGGCACAAAATCGCCTTGGTCGTGCAAATCATCCAGTACAAATTTTCCCAGCAGTTCCTTGATATCTTGCAGTAAAAGTTCCCACACCACGGGATAAATGCCAAACTGGCGGTAACTGTCCGCACGGTAATGCTTTTCAACCGCTTGGTTTAAATATTCCAAGGCGCCCTCGTCAAACAAATCGTGCGTAAGCCCGCGCTTAAATAAATCCTCGTAGAAATCCTTTAAAATTTCGTGATAAACAGTTCCGCGCAAATTGGGCGGAAGTTCCTGGCGGCTTAACGGGTCGTCGTCTTGGCGCAGTTTAAGGCCCTTTTCAAAAAAGATACGCATCGGGCATTGGCCCAACTTTTGCAAAGTAGAAGGAGAAAAACCAAACTTATCTTCCTGCGCAAAAATTTCCGCGCCACTACTCATCACGCCGTCATACGCGTTTAGCGGGCCGTTTTTGGCCAGTTCGCCCGCGGCGGCAAGAGCGTCTTCAATCCCCGGGGTCAGCAGTTGGGCCAAAGCATACTTTTTAGCAGGGCTTTCCGGGCTTAAAATAAAGGTGTAGGAAAGTTCCTTCGGCGTTAAAAAATCCTCGGTAACGGCCGATAACTTTTCACTAAGCCGCCCGCTAACCCGCAAAGCGCCGTCCGCCTGCCAGTTAATAAGCGTAGCCCGCGCGAGTTCCGCCAAATAAACTGACGGAGAAACCTCTTTTCCGTCCGAACCGCGCCGCGAATACAGGGCGTACAATTTTTCCCGCGCCGAAGTGGCCGCAGCAAAAAAGAAGAGTTTTTCTTCGTCGCCTCTATCCAAACTTTGGTTAATCCAATAGCCCAGTACATCGCGCAGTACATAGCGGTAATAGTCGCGCAAAACGGGGTCCTCGGGCATTAAAAGTGGGAAAACCTTATCGTTTAGCCCCAGTAAAAACACCGCCTTAAACGAGAGCCCGCGCGCACGCACGGCGTCGGTAAACACCACCCCGCCACGGACAGTTTCGGCCTCGTTAAACGAAAGGCCGCGCACGGCATCAGCCAATTCTTCCAAGAACTCGCCCTCCTGCGCCTGCGAACGCAAAACGCTGTACGAAGCCAAACTTTGTATGCGCTCGCACACCGCCCGGTAAATTTCCGCTTCTTTGCCCTCAAAGGTTTCCTCGTCCGTCAATTCACGCAGTAAAGCCAAGGCTTCCTGCGACAATACCCCCCACTCCGCCGCGCGGCCCAACTGCTCCAAACGGTTTTTGATTTGCGTCAGCCACGACAAAAATTCCGGGTCGTAATTCTTGGTTTGCGGCAATAAATCCTGCCATTGGCTAAAATCACGGTTTACGAGCGAACGCGAAATAAGCGCACGCCATTTATTTTTGGAAGCGTGTTTAAAATACGGCGACGACACCACCGACAGCACCAAATTGCGCTCAAAACCGTTTTGTGCCAAGGCAAATAAATTTAAACAAAACACGCCCAGCGGATAATGCGTAACCGGGTACGAAAAAGACGCGTTAAGCGGAATACAGTTTTGCTTAAATACGCGGCGCAGTTCATCTTGGTATGGGGTAGCCGTGCGGGCAATCACCGCAATATCGGCAAAGGAGTAGCCCTCTTTTTCCACCAAGCGCAAAATTTCCTTGGCGGTAAAAAACAACTCGCCGGAAGCATCCCCCGCGCTTACAATTTGCACGCACGGGGCATTTATCCCCTCTCCCGCCGAAAAAACGCTTTTAGCGGCCGGACCTAATGCGCCAAACTCGTCCGCTTCTGCGTTTTCGCCGCCGGAAGACAGCCAGTTAGCCTCAAAAAATTTCCGGGCAAAATGGTACGCCGGGTGGTTCATATACGGCGCAAAAACCGCCACCGGGTAATGCCCGCGCAAACGGTTCACCAGTTCCAACTGGCGGCCGGGCATATCGTAAAACCCGTAAAACACAATTTGTTTAAAGCCCTTTAAAAAGGCGGATTTTTCCACCTGCGCAAGAGCCCGCTCAAAGGCCGCCTGATACGGACGGTAACCCGGCACATTTTGCTGGGCCTGTAAATACCGACGGTAAAGGCGGTTTAACCAAATAAGCCGCTCCTTGTCCGCTTCCAGGGCGGTGTCCGAAGCGGTACGCACATACTCGTCTATCACGTCCGGCCCAGCCAAGGAGTCCTCCAAGTCGCGCAGGGAACTTTTAACCGCCTGCACAAACCCGCGCGAAGCGGGATAGCGGTTTAGGCCCGGCTCCTGCAATAAATTTTTAATTAAAAAATCACGCAAATTGTCTTGCGGCAAAAGTGGCAAGGTTGCTCCGGGGGCTTCACTATCCAACACCGACACCAGCGCGCCGCCCGTCATAAAATGGATATTGGCCGCCGCGCCAAATTCCCGCGCCAAGCGGTTTTTTAATTGGCTGACCACCAAGCCGGATGAACAAATCACCAGCCACGGAGCCAACGCGTCCGTGCGTTCACTGCGGACGTAACGGACGAAGGCATTTTCCAACGAAGGGTAATGGGCGTAAAAGAGTTTCATAAAATTGTAAAATAGAGATATTATTTTATCTTACATTTTTGGAAGCAAATATGAAAACACTTATCCTTGTACGCCACGCCAACGCCTTATCCGGCCTGGAAGCCCGTGTAAATACGGACGCCGAACGCCCGCTTTCTAACGAGGGAAAACAAAAGGCCGATAAAACCGCGCAGGCCCTAAAAGAGCGCGGAATTGTACCGCAAATTATTTTGACAAGCCCGCTTTTGCGCGCGGAGCAAACGGCTGAAATTTTGAAACAAACCTTGGGTGGGCAACTTTCCAAAGAAACCATTTTAAACGGCTTGCACGCCGACCGTGAGGTATGCGAATTTTTAGCCGGACAAATGCAGGAATACGATACGGTGATTGCCGTCGGCCATAACCCCAATGTGGCGTATGTGTTGCACCTATTTTGCAAAGAAGTTCACCACTTTGCGCCGGGCTCCTTTGCCGTGCTGGATTTTTCTAATCCGCACCGCCCCCAATTAACCCACTTTGGAGAGTAACCGATGACGATTTTTGATGCGGTTTTACTCGGCTTATTACAAGCGTTAGGGGAATTTTTGCCCATTTCCAGTTCGGCCCATTTGGCCCTGTTGCCGTATTTTCGCGGGATGGAATATCAGGGGCTTGCGTTTGACGTAATGCTCCACGCGGCCACGCTACTAGCCGTACTTTTGTACTTTGCCAAGGATTGGTTTGTACTGATTAAAGACGGACTGACTCGCCCCACCACGCAAGAGGGACGCAAACTGTGGTATTTGGCGGCCGCCACAGTGCCTGCCGCCGTTGCCGGATATTTCCTTAACGACTTGGCAGAGAACACTTTTAGAAATCCGCTGATGATAGCCGTTTGCTTAATGGTGTTTGCGTGCCTACTCGGCTGGGCGGACAAAAAGGGAAGAAAAAACCCCGATACGCCCATTACTTTTAAGGTTTTAATGATTATCGGCTGTGCGCAGGCCTTGGCGCTTATGCCCGGCGTATCGCGCAGCGGCATTACCATTACGGCGGCGCTTTTGCTGGGGTTATCCCGCAGTGCAAGCGCGCGGGTGTCCTTTTTGTTATCCACGCCCATTATCGGCGGGGCTACCCTTTTGGAACTGCGCCACTTGGCCCCGGCAGATTTTAATATGCCGCTTTTGTGGGGCTTTGTCAGCGCGTTTTTGGGGGCTTTACTCGTTATCGGCTGGTTGATGAAATACATCAAAACGCACAGTTTTAATGTATTTGTTTATTACAGGCTGCTTTTGGGGCTTGTAATTATAGCGTTTTACTTTTGGAAATAGCGCAAAAAGGGCGGGCCTTAAAAGCCCGCCCTTTTTATAGTTTATTATCCAGTTATTTGGCAAACGCTTTGGCTTTATCCACCGTTGCGCCAATGGTATCAGCCAAAATCTTCTTTAAATCCGACGCGGCCATAACGTCCATACCCGCCGCCGTGCAACCACCGGGGGTAGCCACCTTTTGGGCGAGTTCCGCCGCAGAAAGCCCCGTGCTTTCCAACATTTTGGCCGCGCCGATAACCGTCTGCAACGATAGCGCCGCCGCCTGTTCCTTGGGCAACCCGTAGGCTACGCCCGCCTGTGCCAAGGCGTCAATAAAATAATACACAAACGCCGGCCCCGAGCCGGACACCGCCGTCGCCGCGTCAAACACAGGCAAAGACACTTCAAAGGTCTTTCCAAGCCCGTCAAAAAGCCCCATTACCTCGCGGCGGGTGCGTTTGGGCGTTTCCGCCGCAAAGTGGAAGAGTGTTACCCCCTCACCCAGCGACAAGGGCGTATTGGGCATAATGCGGATAACGGGCCAGTTGGGCAATACCTGCTGGATTTTTTCCACACTCCACCCCAAGGCCATACAAATAAGCGGCTTGGCGTTTACACCGCTTGCCACAATTTGCTCCAATACAGACGGTACTTGTGCGGGCTTTACGGCAATAAACAGCCAGTTTGCATCGTGGATTACGCGCAAATTGTCCGTACCCGCTTCAATCCCCAGTTCGCCGCGCAGTTTAGCGGCCGAGGTTTCCGTATGCACGGAGGCGATAATATCCTCTTTGGGCCACCCGTGCTTTAAAAGTCCTTTAATAATGGCTCCGCCCATTTCTCCGGCGCCGATAAAACCTAATTTCATTATTTGCTCCCTAATTTTCTATGTGTAAACGGTTTGGCGTTGGGGCCTACATAATCAGCCACAATCTGACCGTTTCCGTATAACTTATATTTGTAAATCGTCAGGCCCACAAGCCCCACCGGGCCGCGCGCGTGCGTTTTGCCCGTGCTGATGCCTACCTCGGCCCCAAAGCCGTAGCGGTAGCCGTCCGCAAAGCGGGTAGAAGCATTGTGATACACGCCCGCCGAATCTACTAAATCCATAAACACTTGGACTTCGTCGTGATTGGCGGTTAAAATACAATCGGTATGGTGCGAGCCATAGCGGTTGATGTGTTCCACAGCCTCTAAAATATTTTTAACCTGTTTCACAGACAGTTTCTTTTCCCCGTATTCGGTATGCCAGTCCGCTACCGGGCCGGACACCGGGGCCAGTTTGGCGATATCTTCCCCGCCAAAAAGTTCCACCCCGTGTTTTACCAAATGTTCCAGCAAATCCTTTTTAAAGGGTTCGGGCCACTCTTCGTCAATCAGCAGGGTTTCCACCGAGTTACAGGCCGAAGGATACTGCGTTTTGGCGTCGGTGCAAATTTGCTTGGCCATTTGCACGTCCGCCGAGCGCGCCACATAAATATGGCACACGCCGTCCGCGTGCCCCAATACCGGGATTTTGGTATTGGCCTTTACATAGGCAAGTAACGAATTGCCCCCGCGGGGAATAATTAAGTCAAAATATTTATCCAGCGCCAACATTTGCGCCGATTCTTCGCGTGAGTGAATTAAATTAAGCGCATAGGGCGGATAACCGGGCACGGTGGATAAGGCGTTTTGAAGCACTTTGGCCAGTGCGTCGTTGGTGTGCTGGGCTTCTTTTCCGCCTTTTAATACAACAGCATTACCTGACTTGGCAGTAAGCGCCGCAATTTGCGGCACCACATCGGGGCGCGCTTCAAAAATCACGCCGATTAAGCCAATGGGACAGGAAATTTTATACAGGTTTAACCCCTCGTCCAGTTCCGTGGCGGACAACACTTGCCCTACCGGATCCGGCAGTTCCACCATTTCTTCCACTCCGCGGATAACCGTTTCCAGTTTGTCGCGCGTCAATTTTAAGCGTTCGTAGAGGGCCGGCTTCATTTTTCCGGCTTCTACGGCTTCTTTGGCGGCCTGCAAATCTAACTGGTTGGCCTGCAAAATTTCATCCGCGTGTACGCGCAAGGCGCACGCCATAGCGTTTAAGGCGCGGTCTTTGGCTTCTGGCGGCAAAGCAGCCAGCACATAAGAGGCTTCTTTGGCCTCGGCGGCAATTTCAGATACATTCATACAAATCCTCACAGTAAAACAATGTTGTCGCGGTGGACGGCTTCGTCATAGTTTTTATAGCCGATTTTCTTGGCGATGTCTTCCGAGCGGCAGCCCGCTATTTTTTGGCACTCTTTGGACGAATAATTCACCAGTCCGCGCGCAAATTCCTGCCCGGCTTCGTCCAAAATGGAAATAGCGTCCCCGGCTTCAAACTCGCCCGCCACAGCCGTAATCCCGGCGGGAAGCAAGGATGAACCCTTTTCGCACATTGCCTTTTTGGCCCCGGCATTTACGGTAAGCCCGCCCGCCACATTGGTAGCGTAGGCCAACCACAATTTTTTACCGGGTAAATTTTCTACGGGCAAAAAGAGCGTGCCCTTAAAATCAGGTCCGAACAACGAGGATACCGCCCCCGGCTTTTTACCGTAGGCAATAACCATTGCCGCGCCCGAGCGCGTAACCACCTTGGCGGCTTCCAGTTTGGTCTTCATCCCGCCGCGTCCGCGCGAAGAGGCGCAAAAGCCCAAGGCTTCTATCTCCGGCGTAATGCCCTTTACCACGTCAATTAATTTGGCGTTTTTATCCTTGCGCGGGTCGCCATTGTATAACCCTTCCACATCGCTCATTACGCACAGCAAATCCGCATCCATCCCGCTGGCGACAAGGGCGGAAAGTTTATCGTTATCGCTAAAACACACATTAACGCCCTTTTCCTTATAGCCGCGCAATTCGTTGGTGGAAACGGTATCGTTCTGGTTAATCACCGGGATACAGCCCAGTTCCAACAAGCGGTTTAAGGTATCGCGCAAACTTAAATAGCGGCTTCTGTGGGAAAAATCGTCTTCGGTAAGCAATACTTGTGCGGCCACCACGCCCAACTGTTTAAAACCGTCCTCGTAAAATTTCATTAGGCTAATCTGCCCCACCGCCGCACAGGCCTGCTTTAAGGACACCACATCCGGCGCACTTGTCAGCCCCAAGCGGCGTTTACCCATCCCAACGGCCCCGGAGGTAACAATCATTACCTCTTTGCCTTGGGCGCGCAAGACGGCAATATCTTCCATAAAAGAATACAGGCGCGACAACGCCAAGTCGCCGTTGTCGGTGCTTAATGCGTTGGTACCGAATTTAAATACAATACGTTTTGCTTTTTTAATCAGGTCTTTCATAAATTATTGTTGTTCGGCGGGTTTAACCGTGGAAAACTCGCAACGGTTGTTAAACGGACACGTAGCACAATGCTCCAAATTGGGCTCAAAATCCGCCACTTCAATTTTTTTGCCGATGTTAATAAAGGTCTCCAAAATTTTCTTTTCGTCAAACGCTTCAAACGGCGCGCTCATCTGTTTGTTAAACGCCACAAAATAAAAAGTGCATTTGCCCTTCTTCATATTCCAAGCGCGCTGGGCGCCTACGGCGTAAATGCCCATTTGCAGGGAATCGGTTACCGGCAGGGAAAGGTCCACATCCGTCCCGGTTTTGTAGTCAATTACTTCCCAAGAGCCGTCGGGCAGTTTGTCTATGCGGTCAATCTTGCCGCGCAGGGTCCATTGCCCTTCCTGAAAGATAAATTCCCGCTCGGTGCTATCCACGGTGGTTTTGCGCTCGTATTCCGCTTGGGCGTAGGTTTCCAACATTTTTTTGCCCTTTAAATACCACTCCATTTGCTCGCCCGCGCTGGAATATCCGGCGCCCAGCCAGCAATCGTCATAATAAGACAACAGTTCCGAGGGGTCGTTGCTTTCCTTGTGGTACGCTTCCAACGCGCGGTGGATAGACACGCCCAACGAAGAGGCAGGCACTAATCCTTCACGCTTGCCCTCAATGTATTTGTACTTATACAAAACGGGACATTCCAAATACGTTTTAATTTTGGAATAGTTTAATTCATATACGTCGCTATACATTGGCGGGTTCGTCCTTTTGCGTCTTGGCGCGCAGGAAATGCACCAAGGTATCGCCGTATTTTTCCACGCGGTAAATTTCCAGCGTGTCCGGCACGGCAAACTCTTCGGTCTTGTGCGTTTGCAAAACGATAATACCGTTTTTGGCAAGCAACTTGGCGTCGGCCACGTTTTTTAACGCAGGCTCGGAAAGCGCCAACATTTTGTTGTTAATATCGCGGTACGGCGGGCCCATAAAAATAATATCGTAACCTTCATTATCGCTGTACGCCAACAGAAAATCAAGCGGCTTTAACACATCCCCGCGGATAACCTTGGCACGGTCCGCAAAGCCCAAATGCTCCAAGTTGCGGTGGATGTTTTTAATACAGGCAGGCTCTCTGTCCAGCATTACCGTACGCATCGCCCCGCGGGAAAGCGCTTCCAAAGACACGTTTCCCGTTCCGGCGAACAAATCCAGCATCATAGCCCCAGTAATGCGGGGGCGCAGAATATCAAACAGGGACTGTTTGATACGGTCCGAAATAGGTTTTACGGGCAAATTTTTAGATACGGAAAAAATTCTGCGCCCGCGGGCAGTTCCGGCAATAATACGCATAATAATCCTTTATAATTGGGCAATGCCTTCCTTCAAGGCAAAGCGCACCAGTTCGGCCTGTTTGTGGATGCCGAGTTTCTTCATAATATTGTTGCGGTGCACGTGAATTGTATTTAACGAAAGATTAAAGGTTTTGGCAATCTGTTTGCTGCTGTAACCTTCGGCAATCAGTTGCAGGACCTCTTTTTCTTTGGGGGTCAGCCCCGTGGCATCACGCTTGCGGGCCGAGGTTTTACCCAAGAACCCTTGCACAATGTATTTGGACACTTTACTGCACAGATAAAAGCGCCCGGCGGCGACTTCTTCAATCGCATCTACGATTTCATCGGCGGTGGAAACCTTAACGATAAAACCCTTCGCCCCGGCTTTGAGCGATTTTTCCACCGAAACCCGGTCGTCATACATACTCAGCATAACCACTTTGGCTTCTGGGTCGCGCTTTACAATGCGCTCCGTGGCTTCTATCCCGTTTAAAAGCGGCATAGAAATATCCACCACATACACATCGGCCGGAGTCTTTTCGGCATATTCCACCAAATCCTTCCCGTTGGCAATTTCGGCAACCACTTCCATATTTTTGCCTAATTTTTCCAACACGGCGCGAACGCCTTGGCGTACAATGGCGTGGTCATCCGCCAATACAATTTTTATACTCATTTGTTCCCCCCGTAAACCACGCACGGGCACGACACTTCAATACGCGTTCCCTTGCCCGGTGCGCTTTTAATAGAAATAGACCCGCCCAACAGCCGCACACTATCCTTCATAGCGCGCAAACCCACTTGGCGGATGGAGCCTCCCTTCATCGGTTTGAAGCCAACGCCGTCGTCCTGCACAATCAAATGGGCGGTAAACGCATCCCGCTCCAATAGTACATAAATGTTTTTGGCCTGTGCGTACTTGGCGATGTTGGTTAAGGCTTCTTGCACAATACGATAGAGCAAAATCTTTACGTTGTCGGCCACTCCGGTAGAGTCGCCCTCCGACTTATAATCAAATTTGTACGGGATATGCAGCATTTGGCTGATGTTATCTAACAGTTCCCGCACCGAGCCGCCCAAGGCGCCGTCGTTTTCCAAACTTGGCGGACGGAGCGACACCACAATATTTTTTACCCGCTCAATACTGTCTTTAATCTGCTTATCCAATTTGGCTATTTCCGTCAACGCCTGCTTGGTATCGCCCTCTTTTACGCTGGCTTTTACCAAACTTAAAAGGGCCGTTAAAATAACCGCCGAAGAGCCGATTTCATCGTGCAAAGATTTGGAAATCTCCCTTTTTTCGGCTTCCCGTTCGGCCAGTAAAATCTGCGCAAAGGTCCGCGGTGCGGCCCCTTCTTTAAGCATATCGGGTTCGTGGTAATTCCGGGCCCAGTGGGTAATATCCCGCGTGAGCGCCAACACCGTAGATACGGTACCTTTTTCCCCGCGCAAGGGGATTAATGTCGTCTGGTAAAAAAAGTGCGTACCGTCCGTTTCAAATCCCCACTCATAATGATACACATCCCCCTTTAAGGCCTGTTCCAAGGCCTGCAAATGGAGCGGTACGCCGCGCACATCCTCGGTAGAGCAGTCCAGTACATTGCTAATAGCCGTAATTTGGCGCGTTTTAACGTCAATTAACACCACGGCATCGTACCCTTCCATCCCGTGTTTTTTTATCGTTTCCAAATCTTTGGCACAATAAGCGGTCTCACGCGTGGTAACCGCGCCCGCCAGTTGCTTGCATTGGAAACAAAAGCGCGACGGCTTTTGCGTTTCTTTGGAAATCGTTTTCTTTGTCATAGACGGCCTCTAATACACTCTATATGATATTCTACTATATTTTGCGTATTTTTCTATAAATAGGGTTCCTGCGCGCGTAATAAGGAGAAAACCACTTAGATTTGATATAATTTTGTATATGTCTAAACGCTTAAAAAAATTGATTTTTTCTAAATTATTCCTTTTCTCCGCATTAGCGGGGCTATTTGTGTTTATTATTGTTTGTGCGGTATTTATGCGCTACATTTTTTCCGGTCTGCCGCCCGTGTACGAAATGGAAGAATACACCCCGGCCGTTACCACCAAGGTTTTTGACCGAAACAATAATCTAATTCACGAATTTTCCATTGAAAAGCGCAGTATGGTGCCGCTGGAAGATATCCCGGTGGACCTGCAAAACGCCGTTGTGGCTATGGAAGACCGGGAGTTCTTTTCCCACCCCGGCATTTCAATCCGCGGCATCTTCCGCGCCGGGTTATATGACCTTGTTTCCGGCCGCGCCAAACAAGGGGCTTCTACACTTACCCAGCAACTTTCGCGCGGGGTCTTCCTTACGCAGGAAAAGAAACTCATCCGCAAAATCCGCGAAGTTATTTTGGCTATCCAAATTGAGCACCAGTTCAGCAAGCGGGAAATTTTGCAATTATATTTAAACGAAATTTATTTAGGCAGTGGTTCCTACGGGGTAAAGGCCGCCGCCAAAAAGTATTTTAATAAAGAACTTTCCGAACTGACCACCGGCGAGGCCGCCCTTATCGTGGGTTTAATTCCCGCCCCGGGACGCTATAACCCCTTTGCCAACCCGGACCTGGCCCGCCAGCGCCGCAATTTGGTGTTGGACGTAATGCAACAGCAGAATTACATTTCCAAGGAAGAACTGGAAAAAGCCAAAAAAGAGCCCCTGCCTGAAAAACAAACGCAGGAAGAAGCCCAGCCCGGCCAATATTTTATTGAGCACATCCGCCGCATTTTGGAACCCAAATACGGTATGGATGTATTGTGGAAAGCGGGCTTAAATATTTACACCACCATTGACATTAAAGAGCAGGCCTTGGCCGAGCAAATAATGAACAAAAAACTCCAAGAGTACGACGAGCAGGTAGCCAAAGGGTTAGGCATTGAAATTGACCCCAACGACGCCGAAGCCGACACCTCCAACTCCGAGGAAGAAGCCGACACGCAAACGCCCAAGGAAAACTATCCCCGCCTGCAAGGCGCCTTTATGGTGCGCGACGTTAAAACCGGTGCGGTACGCGTGATGATTGGCGGCCGCGGCTTTGACGAAAGTAAATTCAACCGCGCTACACAGGCCAAACGCCAGCCGGGTTCCTCTTTTAAACCGTATGTGTGGATGGCCGCCCTGCAAAAGGGTTACACGCCCGCCACCCTGGTAAAGGATTTGCCCACAATGTTCTATTACGACGGGCGCAACTGGCGAACCTTTAACGAAAACTCCGATTTGTATTCCTTGGATTTAGCCAAGCAATCCTTTATTGCCAGCAAGGATTTTAACGTATGGGTTCCCAAAAACTACGGGGAACGTAACGAAGGTTGGATTACCTTGCGCAAGGCGTTGGAAAAATCCAAAAACCTCGTAGCCGTCAATTTGATTGACGCTATCGGCGTGGGCGAAGTGGTCCGTGTGGCGAGAAAGGCGGGCATTACCGCCCCCCTACCGCGCGTTCCGGCCTTGGCCTTGGGCGTAAGCGTGCTGGCGCTGGATGAACATTTGGCCGCCCTTACCACCTTTGCTAACGGCGGTATCCACACCGACAACTACTATATTGAACGCGTGGAAGACGCCAACGGACGCATTTTGGAACAGCACGTGCCCATAGAGGAAGCCGCCTTCTCTCCGCAAAACTCGTACCTGCTTATCAATATGATGAAGGGCGTCGTCCAACGCGGGAGCGGGGCGTATGTATCGCGCTTGGGCCGCAACATTGCGGGTAAAACGGGCACCACGCAGAGCCACCGCGATATGTGGTTCGTAGGGATGACTCCGCACACCGCCGCCGCCGCTTGGATGGGGTACGACGACGACACCTCGCACGAAAACGGGGCGCGCTTTACAGGCAGCACCACGGCCCGCTGGTGGACCGAAATTATGCAGGAAATTTTAAAGGACGAACCCAACGACGATTTCGCCGTGCCGGAAGGCATTTCCTTTGCGTATGTAAACCCCATTACCGGCAAACTGGCTATGCCCAGCGAGCGGAACAAATTTTTGGAAGCCTTTATATCCGGCACCGAACCGCAAAGTTTCTAGCGGTTTGAGGCAGTATTTATGAGCCACGCAACTAAAACGTCTTTTACCCGCTACTACGGCCTGCCCAATGGGGCCGCTAAGGCGTATTTTGCGTGCCAAACGTATCTAAACCACAACAAAAGCGCGGTATTTATTACGGCGCACGATACGGACGATTTTGACAACGCCGCCAAGGAATTTGCCCCGCGCGGGGCCGAAACTTTATCCCTGCCGGAAACCGATACCGGGCGGATGAACGCACTCTTTGCGCTGATTACCCCAGCAGGCGGCCCGCGGCTGTTAAGCGCCAATTACGAGGCTCTTTCCGCCCCGCTTCCGGCCCCGCAGGACTTTAAAAACCGTCTGTTTACCGTCCGCCGGGGCGACACCTTGCGCCGCCAAGAATTATTGGACCGTTTGGAAAATTCCGGCTACGGACGGGAGGAATACGCCGAAGCCCCCGGCCAATACGCCGCGCGCGGCAGCGTAGTAGATATTTTTTGTTTAAACCGCCCGGAACCCTTGCGCCTGTATTTTGCGGGCAACCGCGTGGAAATGATTAGCGCCTACGACTTGGACACGCAAAACACCAAGGAACACGTGGAACAAGCCGATATTATCCCTTTAAAATTTGAAAATACTCCCGCAACCTTGGCCAACTATTTGCCCGGATTTTCGTTTATTTTTGACGAGCCGGATAAAGAGTTTGACCTGGCGGATTATCCCAACTGCGCGGTTACAACCCTATTACCGTCGGCGGACGGCGTGAATTTTGGCCTAAAAGCCAATGTATCCTTTAACGCCAATATGGACCTACTAGATAAAGAAGTAGCCGGCTTGCAGGCCCATAACATTGTGGTAACCATTTGCTGTTTAAACCGCGGTGAACTGGACCGTATGGGCGAACTGGCCGCCGATTATGAACATCTAAAAAAGGCCGCCTTTAAAATTTCCCCCTTGACCCAAGGTTTTTGCAGTCCGCAGGAGCGTTTTGCGCTGATAACCTCCAACGAAATTTTAAACCGCCGCTATAACGCCGCGCGCGTGATTAAACATTTTGATATTGAGGGCGCCAAACGCGTGCGCTTTAAAGAGTTACAGGCGGGCGATTACGTCGTCCACCAAGAGCACGGCATCGGGCGGTACTTGGGGTTGGAAGTAATGGATAAAGAGGAAAACCCCACGGACTGCCTGATTATTGAATACCGCCGCGGAAGCCGCCTGTATGTGCCAATGTACGACTTTAAAAAGGTGCAAAAATACATTGGCGCCGGGGGCAAACGGCCTACGCTGTCCGTATTGGGCGGAGCGACTTGGAAGGACGTAAAAAACCGCGTAAAAGAGGAAGCGCAAAAGGCCGCCAAGGAAATTTTGAAACTGGAAGCCCTGCGCCAAGCCACCCCTGCGCCCGAAATTTCGGGCGACGCACGCATTGAACAGGAATTTGCCGACTCGTTCCCCTATGTTTTAACGCCGGGGCAAGAGCAGGCCATCCGCGAAACCTTGCACGATTTAGACCTTTCCAAACCAATGGACCGCGTGCTGGTGGGCGATGTGGGCTTTGGAAAAACCGAAGTTGCTATGCGAGCCGCCTTAAAGGTGGCTTTATCGGGCAAGCAAGTAATGGTGTTGGTTCCTACTACCATTTTGGCGGACCAACATTATAAAACTTTTTCCAAACGCTTGGCGGGCTTCCCGGTAGTGGTGCGTATGCTTTGCCGCTTCCAAACCGCCAAGGAGCAAAAGGCCGTTATAGAAGAATTAAAAAACGGCGTGTGCGATATTATCATCGGTACGCACCGCCTGATGAGCAAGGATATTCATTTTAAGCAATTAGGCCTTGTGATTATTGACGAGGAACACCGCTTTGGTGTAAAACAAAAGGAAAAAATCCGCGCGATGAGCGCAGGCGTTCACTCCTTGATGTTAAGCGCCACGCCTATTCCGCGCACCCTAAACCAATCGCTTGCTTCCCTGCGCGACATTTCCCTTATTGATACGCCGCCCCGGGGCCGCACACCGATTAAAACCGTAGTAACCGCTTGGAATAACGATTTGGCCGCGGCAGCCATTACGCAGGAACTCGCCCGCGGCGGGCAGATTTACTACGTCTATAACAGCGTGCAAAGTATGGAATCGCGCTATCTGTTCCTCAAAAAACTTGTTCCGCAAGCGCGTATTTGTATGGCGCACGGCCAAATGAACGAAAAGGAACTGGAACAAACCTTGTGGGACTTTAACAAGGGTAAATACGATATCCTGCTGGCCTCTACCATTATTGAATCGGGTATAGACATTACCAACGCCAATACGCTGATTGTGGAAAACGCCCAAAACTTTGGCCTTGCACAGTTATACCAGTTGCGCGGGCGCATCGGGCGCGGCAGTACAAAAGCCTACTGCTATTTGTTCCACCCGGATTGGTTACTTAAAAAACCTGCCGAAAAAGAGGACAACTTTACCGATTTAGCCGCCGTGTATTGGAAGCCCAAAGAGGAAAAGGACCCGACCGAAGAAGCCCGCCAACGCTTGGCCGCTTTAATGGAATTTAGCGACTTGGGCAGCGGGTTCCGCTTGGCCCTGCGCGATATGGAAATCCGTGGAGCGGGCGAATTATTGGGCGTAAAACAGCACGGGTATGTAAACGAGGTGGGCCTTAGTTTGTATTGTGATTTAGTGGCCGCCGAGGTCAAAAAATTAAAGGGCGAGCGCGTAGAACGCAACCTGCAAGCCAAGGTCAATTTGCCTCTGCCCGCCTATATTCCGCCCGATTACCTGCCGGACGATGCCGAACGCCTAAAATATTATAAGGAACTGATGGGCGCGGACGAAGCCAAAACCAAAACGCTTTTAGCCCGCTTGCAGGATTTGTGCGGCCCGGTTCCGCCCGAAGTGGAAAACTTAACCAAACTCTTTTTGCTCTCCAACCGTGCGGGCAAGTTGGAAATTTATCATATAGATTGGGTGGACGGCGCCTTGGAAATACTGTTCACGCACCGTTTTAAAATGCCGCCTGCTTTCCCGGGGGAACTCTTTAACCGCTTCGGCCCGGGGAACATAGAATTTGTAAAATCCAAAAACGGCGACGGTGTGCGCATTATTGCCCCCGGGGGCAAAGACCCGTTACTCTTTACCCAGCAAACGCTTGCGTTTTTTGAAACCATTTTACGACAAGAAAAATGATATAGTATATGAATATGAAATATCCGTTTTTACTCTTACTGCCGCTCGTGCTGGCGGGGTGTCATAAGGATCCCGCACCCGTACAAAACCTGCCCGCCGCACGCATTGGCAAGCAAACCATTACCGAGCAGGACATTAACGACCGCCTGCCGCTCCTGTCCGCCGAGGACCGGGAGTTTGCCAAAACCCCGCTGGGCCGCCAAAATTTGGTGCAAATCATCACGCGCGAAAAATTAATCGCCGCCGATGCCCGCGCCACAGGAATAGCAGATTCGGATGAATACCGCTCCCTGCTGGCTGACAAACGCGCGCAACTGGACCAAATTTATAATGAATTTGCCGCCGACACCTTGGAACGCCTTTGGTACCACAAATTAGAGGAAGAGGGCGCCCTTTCCGTCAGCGACAGCGAAGTGGACGATTACTTTAAAAAGTATCCCTACGAAATGACGATTAAGCAAATTATCGTAGATAACGCCCAAACCGCCGACCAAGTTTTGCGTACCTTAAAATCTTCCCCTTCGCGCTGGAAGGAAATGGAACGGCAATACAGCATTGCGCCCGACGCCTTAAAGCAGTTTTCCTTTATGCCGGGGGAATACTTGGATAATATTGCCGTCATTGCGGCCAACTCGCCCGCCGGAAAACCGCAGGGCTTCTTCAAAACAGCGCAGGGATTTCATATAATAATGAAAACAGGGGAACGCCGCCTGTCCAAAAAAGATGCCGAACCGCGCATACGGGAAGTGCTGAAAAACAAAAAAACGGACGACGTGCTAGACTCTTTAAAAAATAAATACGAGGTTGTAATCTATGAAAAAAGCGAATAAATTATTTCTCGCCGCATTACTGGCGGTGTTGGGGATGAATTTACAAGCCAAGGTGATGGAATCTTCCGTCGCCACGGTAAACGGCCGGCCCGTGCTGGCTTCGGAGTATGACAATTACTTGGAAGGCGTTGTGGAGCAATACAAGGCCGCCGCGCCGGACTTTTTAAAACAGCCCTACGCCCAAGATATTTTGGGCCGCGAGGTATTAAAGGAACTGATTTCCAAGGAACTTTTGTACCAGGCCGCCGAAGAAGCCAAAATCCAGGTAAAGGATTCCGAACTGGACGCCGGATTAAATGAAATTAAGGCCCGCTTTATGGTGGACGAAACCACCGGCAAGCAGGATGCCAAAGGCGCGGACAAACGCTTTACCGAAGCGCTTAAAAAGCAAGGGATGAGTTTAAAGGCGTACAAAAATAAACTTTCCAAAGATATTGCCGTGCGCAAATTAATGGAGCAGAAACTCCAAGCCACCGTTACCCCCGTGGAAGAGGCCGACGCAAAAGCCCTCTACGCCAATGTGGAAGCGGTAATGAAGAACAACACCAAAAAAATCAAAGCGCTTGAAAAAGAAGACCCCGTAAAACTCAAAGAAGCGCAAGCCATTGCCGCCAAGTTAAAACAACTCACCGGCGAACAGGTGCGCATCGGGCACATTTATTTGGCCACCACCAAGGATATGAAACCCGAGGAAATCGCCAAAAAAGAAGCCTTGGCCAAACAAATTAAAAAAGAATTGGACGGCGGGATGGACTTTTCCGTGGCCGTTAAAAAATACACCGAGGACAAAAACGCCCTCGCCAGCGGCGGCGATATGATTTTGATTAAAGGCATCGCCCCCAAAGCCATTGACGACAAAGCCTTTACTTTGGCCGTCGGTAAAGTAAGCGACCCGATTAAAAGCGAAGTCGGTATCCACATCATCAAAATTAAAGAAAAACGTGCCGAACGCTCCATTTCGTACGAAGACATCTCGCGCGATTTGGCCCAGTATTTGGCCCAACAGCGCGTACAAGCCGCTATGGGCAAATACATTGAAGAATTGTACGACAAAGCCGACGTAAAAGTTACGAAAACTTTTGAATCGGACGCACTTTTAAAAGAACAAGCCGCCAAGCAAACCGAAGCCCAAAAGGCCGAAGTTAAAAAATAATTCTTGGCAAAGCCGTACAGATAGTTATAAAATAAAAGGGCAACTTGCTGCTTTTTCCCGAAACTTTATTTTGGAATACGGTATGAAGCCCATAGTTTTGATTGCCGCCGGGGACCCGTTGGGGATTGGCCCGGAGGTAACAGTAAAATCTTTAAAAAACCCGCTCGTACAGCGCGCGTGTCTCCCGGTAGTCATCGGGGAACCCACCTCGCTGGTGCGTGCGGGTTTTTCGGATAAATTGGCCCGCTTGATTGCTATTGACGCTTCCGCCCCCCTGCCGGAAAAACCCGTTCCGTCCTTTGCGGGCGGGGAAACCTCCTACAAGGCGGTGGAACTGGGCATAAAACTGGCCCTTAAAACCAAAAGTCCGCTGGTTACGGCCCCTATCAACAAACAAAGTTGGGCCCTGTACGGAGTGCCCTACACGGGGCATACCGAACTGTTGCGCGAGCGCGCAGGCAAAGAGGGGCTGATGATGTTTGTTAGCGGGCCCCTGCGCTGCGGGCTCGTAACGGAGCATTTTGCTATTGCGGATTTGCCCCGCTTGCTGACGAAAGAGCGCATTATAGAGGCCGCCATACACTTTAACCGCGCATTAAAGCAACTGGGTATAAAAAGCCCCCATATTGCCGTGTGCGCCCTAAACCCGCACGCAAGCGACAACGGTAAATTCGGCACCGAGGAAAATGAGGTAATTTTGCCCGCGGTAAAGGCTCTGCGCCGCCACAAAGTAAAGGCCGAGGGGCCCCTGCCCGCAGACGCCTTGTGGTTGGCCCACGCGGCTGGGAAATACGACGGACTTTTGTGTATGTATCACGACCAAGCCCTACTGGGCCTAAAACTGGCCGCAAAAAAACCGATTGTACACATTACGGCGGGGCTAAAATTCCTGCGGGTTTCCCCCACCCACGGTACGGCCTTTGACATTTCGGGGCAAAACATTGCCAACCCGTCCAGTATGACGGACGCGCTTTTATTTGCCGCCGCCCGCGCCAAACCACCCAAAATATTTTGAAAAAACCCCCCCGCCAGGTATGTACCCAGCGGGGTGGTTTTATTATAAGACTTATTTTATAAAGAATAAATACGCACCCCACCCCGAGTGGTAGGATTTTTCCCGTCAAAAATATTTGCGCAATAGGAACCTGGCGTATTGCTAAATACAACACCAGCAAAAATACGTTCAATACAATACATTTCCGCATCCTCCCAAGCAGAAGATGTACCAAGCCCTATCGCCCACCCGGCCCCTTTATAAGGGCCCGTCAAACGGCCCAGATAAAAAGAAAAATCATCACCATTAATTTGAAAAGACCAATCTTTATTAGACCGCGTATCTGTAGCACCATTGAACCATTTTTCATTTCCAGTCCAAGGTATTTCCACGTCCAATGCATCAAAAGAAGCGGCATAACGCCCATGAGCCATATAGTAACTGGCTTGTGCTGCATATAAAGATTTCAAAAGGGTAAAGGCCTGGGTTGCGCGGCTTTTTTCTACGGCTTTTTCATATTGTGGCAGAGCCACCGCTGACAAAATGCCAATGATAAGAACGACAACTAGAAGTTCTATCAAGGTAAACCCCGCTGTTGCCGCACAAGAAATATTTGCCGGGCGGCCACTTGTTGTTAAGCCGTCATCCCGGAAGGTCTTTATCCGGGATCTGTCGTTGTAGTGGTAGTTGTCATCCCGGGCGTGGCCCCGGGATCCAGTCTGTTTATTAGAAAAACTCCTTATTTTATTTCTGGATTCCAGGTTCCCGCTTGTACGCGGGCCCTGGAATGACAATAAAGTATTCATAAAATTTTTCATTTTTTCTCCTTGTTAAGGCCTTTATATTTGAGCAAAACAGCCTTTTATACGCGTTTTCATACACTGGATACATCCGGGTACGACCACCGCAATTTATCAAAATTTTAACAAAAAAAAAA
>CAVKWQ010000010.1:0-36902 GCA_963660385.1 Muribaculaceae bacterium | reverse complement strand
GGGCGAGTTATCAAAATATCCGTTCAACTCTGCTTTTTATAACGCTTTGGGCGGCGAGTTTTTTGCTACTTTTTTTCGGTAAAAAAAGTAGGGAAATGTATTCTATACCATTGGAGCATAATCACCGTTTTGGCATCGGTAATTTCGCCGCTTTCCACCATTTGGTAGGCTTTCTCCAAGGGGACTCTTTCCAAGTTCAAAAATTCGTCCTCATCCGGCTGGTCTTCCCCGCGCGTAAGCCCCGTAGCCAAATACAAATGCTGGATTTCGTTGGAAAACGCATTGCACGGGTGAAAGGTCATCACTTCTTGCAGATTCTTAGCCGTTAGGCCCGTTTCCTGTTTGAGTTCCGCTTCGGCGCACATCAAAAAAGTTTGGTTTTCCTCGCGCTTTCCGGCGGGGATTTCCAGCGTAACCTGCCCAATCGGGTAGCGGTATTGCTGGACTAAATAGACATATCCGTCCTCTACGGGCAGTACGCCGCTTGCGCCGCGGTGGTCAAAATACAAACGGGTGGAGGTCTTGCCGTTTACCAATCTTACTTCATCCATTTTTACACCCAATACGCCCTTATAGAGCGTTTTGGAAGAAATCGTTGTCTCTTTTAATTTACTATAATGTTTCATATACATATCTTATAACATTTAGACCCGCCCGGACTGTTTATCCGTCCGCCGATTTTAAAAGGATTTGCCCCTATGGCCGAATTTGTACAACTGCACAACCACACGGAATACTCCCTCTTGGACGGTATGCTGCGCATATCCTCCAACCACAAACCCTCGCAATTTTTGCAGGATTTAGTGGCGCAGGGCATCCCGGCTATGGCAATGACCGATCACGGCAATATGTACGGCGCGCTGGACTTTTACGATACGGGCCGCGCGGCGGGCATTAAGCCTATCATCGGGTGCGAGTTCTACATCACCGAAGGCAAATATAACGAGAAGGACAAATCCCGCACCGGGCACTTAACCCTGTTGGCCCGTGATTATGAGGGCTACCGCAATTTAATGAAGTTAAACTCTATGGCCTGGGTGGACGGATTTTATTATCACCCGCGTATAGACAAAGAAATTTTAGCCCAGCACAGCGGCGGACTGCTTTGTTTGTCCGGCTGTTTAAAGGGCTTTTTATCCCAATATGTGCGCGAACCGGGCGGATTTGACAAGGCCTGCGCACTCGCCAAGGAATACCAAGACATCTTTGGCGCAGGGAACTATTACATTGAACTAATGGACCACGGCATACGGGAAGAAGTAGAATCCCTGCCGCTTTTAAAGGACGTCGCCAAGCGCACGGGCATCCCCGTGGTGGCCACTAACGACTGCCACTATTATAAAAAGGATGACTGGCTGGCACACGACGTGGCCGTTTGTATTGCAACGGGCAAGACGTTAAACGACCCCAACCGTATGCAAATGTCGCACGAGTTGTATTTTAAATCACCCGACGAAATGTGCGCGCTGTTTTCGCACACGCCCGAAGCCTGCTCCAACACCTTGGCCATTGCCGAAAAGTGCAATTTGGAGTTCCCTAAACACGGGTTTATTTTACCGAATTTTGATATTCCCAAAGAGTTCCCCAACTCAGCCGAATACTTTAAAGATATTTGCCGCAAAGGGCTTATCAAAAAAATGAACGGCAACGTGCCGGACAATTATTGGAAGCAGTTGGAGTTTGAGTTCAACGTTATTATTACAATGGGCTTTGACTGCTACTTCCTTATTGTGCAGGACTTTATTAACTGGGCGCGCGCCAACGGAATCCCGATAGGGCCGGGGCGTGGTTCCGGCGCCGGGTCTTTGGTGGCGTACAGTATGGACATTACGCGCGTGGACCCCATTGTAAACAAACTGCTGTTTGAACGCTTTTTGAACCCGGACCGCGTAAGTATGCCCGATTTGGATATTGATATGTCCGACGCGGGGCGCGAACGCGTAATTGATTATGTGCGCGGCAAATACGGCTACGATAAAGTTTCCCAGATTATCACCTTTGGTACGATGAAGGCCAAATTGGCCTTAAAGGACGTGGCACGCGCGATGGAAATCCCGGTAGCCGAGGCCAACCGTATCGCCAAAATGATTCCCAACGACCCCAAAATGACCTTGGAAAAGGCGTTGGAAATCAACGAACTCAAAAACGAAATTGACCACAACCCACAAAGCAAAAAACTCTTTGAAATGGCCCGCAAAATTGAGGGCTTAAAACGCCATACGGGTATTCACGCCGCCGGGGTACTGATTACCAAGGATGCAGTGTCCGAATATGTACCGCTTGCGCGCGGGGCGCGTGATTCCATTACCACCCAATTTGAAGGGGAACCGTGCTCCAATTTAGGGCTGCTGAAAATGGACTTTTTGGGTCTGCGCACGCTGACGGTTATTGATAACGCCGAAAAGATGATCCGTGCCCGCCACGACCCCAATTTTGATATTAATAAAATTCCGCTGGACGATAAAAAAACATACGATATGCTCTGTGCGTGCAAAACGCTTGGTATCTTCCAGTTGGAAAGCGGCGGTATGCGCGACCTTATCAAAAAGTTGCAGCCGACCCAATTTAGCGACGTATCCGCCTTGGTGGCGCTCTACCGCCCCGGCCCGATGGAATCGGGTATGATGGATATGTTCGTACGCCGCAAAAACGGGCAGGAAAAAATCGTCTATGAAACGCCCCTCTTGGAAGAAACCCTGAAAGACACCTACGGTTGTATGGTGTATCAGGAGCAGATTATGCAAATTTCCAAAACGCTGGGCGGCTTTACCCCCGGCGAGGCTGATACCTTGCGTAAGGCTATGGGTAAAAAGAAACTGGACGTAATGGAAAAGTTCGGTAAAAAGTTTGTAGAGGGCTGCAAAAAGAACAACATTTCCGAAAAAATCGCTACGCACATTTACGAACAGATGAAGGCCTTTGCGGGCTATGGTTTTAACAAATCCCACTCGTTTGCGTATGGCTTGGTATCGTATCAAACAGCATATTTAAAGGCCAACTATCCCATTGAATTTATGTGTGCGGCCCTGACCAACGAAATCGGGCACAACGCTATCGGCTCCGACGATAAGGAAAACAAAATTGTTACCTATCTGGAAGAAGCCAAAAAAATGGGCTTTGCCACCTTGCCGCCGGATGTGAACAAGTCCGAGCCGGAATTTTCCGTAGAGGAAATTGACGGGAAGGAATACATCCGCTACGCGCTGGAAGCCATTAAAAACGCCGGGGAAGAGGCTTGCCTTTCTATCGTAAACGAACGCAAAAAAGACGGGCCCTATAAATCGTTGGAAGATTTATGCAGCCGCATTGACCTCTTCCAGGCAAACAAGAAAACGATTGAAAGTTTAACCAAGGCCGGTGCGCTGGACTCTATGATGCCGGGGCAGGACCCCAAGGCCGCCCGCGCCACACTGCTGGCCAATATAGACAACGCCGTAGATACCGCCCACTTGGTGGCAAAAGAAAAAGAAAAGGATGCGGGCAACCTGTTCGGCGATGATTTTTCATCTGTACTCAGCGTTAAGAAAAAACCGGCCGTCAAGGCCGAGCCGCTCACGCAAAACGAGTTGCTCGCCTACGAAAAAGAAGTATTAGGCCTCTATTTCAGCGGGCACCCGATTGCCAAGTACCAAAACTATTTAAAACAACTACGCTGTACGCCGATTATTGATATTTTGGAAGGGCGTGCCACGGGCCGCTTAAACATCGTGGGCATTATTACGCTCTTTAAAAAGCGCCAAAACAAACAAAAGAAAGAGTGGGCGCAAATGACGATTGAGGACTGCACGGGCTCCATTTTGGTAAACGCGTTTGCCTCGGCCTATGAAGGGATGTCCCACAAACTGGCCCCGAACGCCATTTTGAACTTTATGGGCGATATTAAGGTGGACGAGGACAGCGCGCGCATTGAACTAAACTTAAAGGGCGTAAGCAGTGTAACGGATTTAATTTCCAACATTGCCAAGGAATTTACAATACATATTCCGGCGGGTTATTCCAAAAACAACCTGCAAAAATTGCGCACATATTTGGATATGACGCGCGGCACCACCGTGGTATATTTGGAGGTCCCCTCCAAGGAACACCCGGACAAGGTGCACCGTATCCGCACCAACAAGCGGATTTTGCTCCACAAGGGGCTGCTTGAATTTATTGAAAATACAATGGGCAACGCTTGGAGTTTTAAGTAACGCCTAACCTATTTTAGGGGCGGCCAAGGAAAGACAGATTTTGTATAGTAATAGCATCGGGGCGGAAGCCCCAAGGGGGAAGTAATAGTATGGAAACAAATTATATCAATTTCAGCAAGGTGGGCATTATTGGCTGCGGATTTGTCGGCTCGTCCTCTGCGTTTAGTTTGATGCAGAGCGGTATGTTTACCGAAATGGTACTCATTGACGCCGACCAAGCCCGTGCCGAAGGCGAAGCCCTGGATATCAGCCACGGCCTTCCGTTTGCCAAACCGATGAAAATCTACGCCGGCGGCTATAACGATTTAAAGGATGCCGGACTGATTATCATTACGGCGGGCGCCAACCAAAAACCCGGCGAAACCCGCTTGGACCTCGTCAAAAAGAACATCGCTATCTTTAAGTCCATTATCCCGGAAATCAAAAAAATTGATTACAAGGGCATTTTGCTTATCGTGGCTAACCCGGTGGATATTTTGACGACCGTCGCCATTAAGTTAAGCGGCTTCCCGGCCAACCGCGTTTTCGGTTCCGGCACCGTGTTGGATACCGCGCGCTTGAAATACAACTTGGGCCAGCATTTGGACGTGGACAGCCGCAGCGTACACGCTTTTATCATTGGCGAACACGGCGACAGCGAAATTGCCGCTTGGAGTTGCGCCAACGTGTCCGGTATTAAATTAAACAAATTCTGCGAAATGCGCGGCTACTTTAAGCACGAGGAAGCGATGAAGAGAATCGCCGACGAAGTGAAGAACAGCGCATACGAAATTATCAAACGCAAACGCGCCACTTATTACGGTATTGCTATGGCCGTGCGCCGCATTTGCGAAGCCATTGTGCGCAACGAAAAATCCATTTTGCCGATTTCCGCTTTGATGAACGGGCAATACGGCATTTCGGGCATTGCGCTTAGTATGCCGGCGATTGTGGGCAGAAACGGCGTAGAAACGCACGTCCCGTTTGAAATCAACGAACAGGAAGCGGCCGACCTGCAAAAATCCGCCAAAACCTTGCAAGAAGTCCTCGCCCAAAACGAACTGTAATCGTTGCGCGGCAGACCACTTGTAAGTATTAGCCCGTAACCCGCCTTATACGCGCGGTTTCTGTGGCAAACCAAAATTTAACCCCGGGGAATTTTTTACAATTTCCCCGGGGTTTTACTATATAAAAGTCCCCCCGGGCGCATAGGCCCGGGGGGTGTTATGTATCAGCAAATTAGGCAGGTTATTGGATGAGTTCGCCGTCGCTTGAACACAGCGTATAGCCATAGAGAGCGTAAGTTTCCACCAATGCATTGGCAGGAACCTTTACCTTGGGGTTGCGCTTCTTGCGCGAGGACATTACGTAATAGTAAGATACGCCCAATTTATCGTCCGAAGCGCGGGATTGCACAAAATAGCGGCGTTCGTTTTTGGACATATTCAAAACATACAGCCCAAAATTTTTGCGCAGGGTGTCCTCGGAGCAGAAGGTTTGGTTTTCCAGCATTTTCACTTCGGAGCGGGAAATTTCAATATACCCCGCCTTTTTCAGTTCCTCTTGCCGTTGCTCCAACTGTGCCAAAAAGGCCGGGGTCGGCGGCACGGATTCGCTGGGAAGCAAAAAGCGTTTGCGGTTTTTTAGGGCTTCGGTATAAACATAAAACCCGCTGTCCGTTAAGGTGCTTTCGGGCGTATAAATTTTGTTGCCCTTCATATCGCGCAGACTGTAAATATCCCGCACCGCCACACCCGCACGGTTGAACACGTTAAACGCGTCCTGCCCGATACTTTTTTCAAGCGCTTTGTATCCGTCCAGCGTTAAAATTTCCCGCTCAAAGCCCGTGCCCTTGTTTAGCGTTACCACATATTCGGCGGGCATTTTGGGGTATTTATTTTTCAAATACGTTACGCCCTGGCGTTGCTCGTCGCGGTGAATAGCGGAGAAGAGCGCCCGGTCCGCCTCAGTCAGTTCGGTGGCCTCGGGTTTGACGGCATAGCGTTGTTTAAGGGCTTCCAGCATTTCTTCGTCCGTCAAATAGTCCGGCTCCAAATTTACCAGCCGCTTGCGCGCGATTAAGTTCATCGGCTCCACGGCAATCGCCGAGCGGTAATATTCCGCCGCGCCCTGTTTGTCGCCCTGATACTCCACAATCACCCCCTTGCCCACCAAGGAATTTACGTTGGCGGCGTTGTATTCCAAGGATTTGGAATACATTTTAAGGGCTTGGTCGTTTTGCTGGCGTTTGAGCGCGATATCCCCCAACATAGAATATACATAAGACCAATACGGGGAATTGCGCTTCATATTTTTGAGCGCTTCGTTAAAATATTTTTCGGCTCCGTTCAAATCGTCCTGCGTTAAAAGCACGCCCGCCAAGGATAAAAGCGCATCCACATTAGACGCGTCCATTTTTACGCAGCGCGCAAAGGCGTCCTTGGCCTTATCGTAATTTTTGGCGGCGTAAAGCGTTTTGCCGTTCTCCACACAGGCAGACACCTTGTCCGCCGCGAACGACACGGCAGGCGTACACAAGCAAGCAATTAAAAAGCCGTTAGAAAATAGTTTTGAGTAGTGCATAAAATACGCTTCGTAATTTTTCGCCTTTGGTTAATTTAACCGGGGCCAATGAAAAAAAGTTCCCTTTTCTTATTTTAGCAAGATTTTTTAAATATACATACCCCATTACTTTGCACGGGAGCATTTTTAGGCGCGGGAACAGGCGCATTAGTGCAAACGCCTTTTTATAGTGTGCTTCGGCCTGCGCGGCCAATTCGCGCAAAACTTCGGGCAGTTTGGCGGGGTTTTTATCCTGCAAAACAGCCTCACGCGTGAGGCCGTACTTGGCCAGCAAATCGCTGGGGATATACACGCGCCCTAGGGCTTTATCGTCTGCTACGTCGCGGATGATGTTGGTAATTTGCACCGCACACCCCAACTCCCAGGACAACTGGTCCGCCTGCGGCCCCTTTACGCCCAAAATATCTAAGGTGGCGCGCCCCACAATCACGGCTACACGCAGTAAATACCAATCCAACTCCTGCGCCGTCCGGTAGGTGCGACCCATTAAATCGGCCTGCATCCCTTCAATTAACAGCAAAAAGCGGTCCGACAATATTCCAAAGGTCCGCGCGTCTTTTTGCAAACGGCGGCCTAAATCCGTGGTAGGTGTGCCCTCATAAACGCGGGCGGTTTCCTCCCGCCAAAAGGCGAGTTGTTTTTCCGGGTCCTTTACATCGGGTTCGTCGGCGATATCGTCCATTAAGCGGCAAAACTCGTAATAATCGGCCAAGGCTTCGCGCCGGGGTTTCTCCAAAAAGAAAAACGCCGGGCCGAAACTGGATTTTTTGTACGAATTTTTATTTGCCGCCATTGTTTTTTCCGTTTTTATACAGGTACGAAAGCGCCGCGCCCGTGGCTGTGGCGTAAATAGCGTTTTGCGGGATAATAAAGTTGACCCCGTGCATTTTGTGCAGGGCGTTAAATACTTTTTTCGCGCACGGCACCAAGGTTAAAGTGCCCGTTAAAACCACATCTTTTACGCTGTCGTTGCGGCAGGCAAAGACGGCCATCATCCCAATCGTTTGGAAGGCCATATTCAAAATGCCGAGGGCCAAATCGTTATGGGTGGCGCCGTCCTCCATTTTGCCAAAGTTGGAGGCCGTGGTATCGGCAGACAAAGTGGGGATAACACCCTTGCTGATGTCGCCAATATTCAAATCTACCCGCTGCAAGGAACCGCCGGCGGCCATTTCCACCACCGTTTTAAACGAGGTCGCGCCGCACAGTTTGTTGCAAAGGCCCAATACCGTACCGCCCCCCACACCGGAGCCGCCAATATGGCGGATACCGTCTTTGCCCGCGCGGACAAACGCCGTACCCGTCCCCATACTGACGATTAAGCCTTCCTTTTTGCCGGAAAGCGCCAGCCCGCCCAGGCCAATGGCTTCAAATTCGTCCACCTTGGACGTGGGGATTCCGTACACCTCTTTTTTAAAAAGCGAGGAACCTACACCCGTTAAAATAATTTGCTTTACTTCGGCCAGCGTTAAATTATTTTCGTTAATAAATTTACCCAGCGCGCCATAGGCCGACGTCAGCGGGTCGGCCGCTTCCACCTTTAAGACGGAAATTAATTTTCCGCCGTCTGTATAGCCCACAATTTTAGTGGTGGAGCCGCCCACATCAATACCGATTACCGCGCTCATAAATTCTCCAAGCCGATGGATTTTAAGAAGGGCTTATTATCCGCCGGGCGGCCTAAAAAGTTTTCTACCATTTTTTCTTCGTCCAGCGTGCCGCCCTTTTCCAAAATTTCGCGGCGGAATTTTAACCCCGTTTCCGGGTTGAAAATGCCGTGCTTTTTAAACTCGCCAAAGAAGTCCTCGGCGATTACTTCCGACCACAAATAACCGTAATACCCGGCGTCATATCCGCCCATAATGTGGCCGAACGAGGCCTGCGGAATTGTGCCCTTGGTAAGCGGGAGCCCGCGGATTTTTTTGGTTAATTCAAAATATAATTTGGTGGAATCCGGGGTTGTATCCGCGGTGTGGAGCGTCATATCGTACTGGGCAAAAAAGTCCTGCCGCAAGTACATACCGCCCGCACCAAAATTTTTGGCCGCAATCATCCGTTTGATTAATTCATCCGGCAACGGTTCGCCCGTTTTGTAGTGCTTGCTGATTTTTTTAAGCACCTGCGGGTCCCACGCCCAGCGTTCCAGCATTTGGCTGGGGGCTTCTACAAAGTCCCAACTGACGCTGGTGCCGGAAAAGGCGGAATATTTCGCCTTGGTTAAGGCGTTGTGCAACACGTGGCCAAACTCGTGGAACAGCGTTTCCACTTCGCCGTGCTTTAACAAAGAGGGCGTATCGCCGGACGGTTTATTTAAGTTGGCTACAATCGCCACGAACGGAATTTGGTACGTTCCGTCCTGCTTTTCCTCGCCGTCCACCAAGCCGAAGCAGGCCGCGTGTTTGTATTTGCCTTCGCGAGGATAAAGGTCCATATAAAAGTAGGCTACCAGTTCGCCCGTGGCTTTGTCTTTAATTTTAAACGCCTTTACGTCCGGGTGCCACACGGGGATATCCACCGGCTCAAACGTAATGCCAAACACGCCGCCAAACAAATCAAGCATACCGTCAATCACTACTTGGGACGGGAAATATTCTTTGATTTTTTCGCTGTCCAATTCCAAATTTTCCTTGCGGAATTTGTTGCTCCAATAGCCGCTTTCCCACGAATAAAGCGTGCGGCTGTTTTTGCCGGTTTTGGAATTTTTGTAGGCAATCATTTCTTTGTCTTCTTTTTTGCCGAGCGGTTTTAATTTCTTTTGCAAATCTTTTAAAAACACCATTACCGTTTTGGGATTTTTGGCCATACGGTCTTCCAAGCGCAGTTCCGCGTGGTTTTTATATCCCAATAAATGGGCGATTTCGCGGCGCAGGGTGAGCGTTTTTTCCAGCAGTTCCACATTTTCCTGTCCGCCGCGGCGGTTAAATTTAAACTCTAATTCCTTGCGGGCCTGTTCGTCATCGGCGTTTTGCATAAAAGGAACGTAATCGGGGTAATCCAGCGTAACCAAATATTTGCCGTCCTCGGTCTTGGCGAGTTTTTGGATATAATCTTCGCCCAAGCCCTTCAACTGTTCCTGCGTAACGGCCAAGGGGTCTTTATATTCTTGGATGTTTTTATCAAACTTAATAATGTACTCGGCTTTTTCTTTATTTAAGGCTTTAAATTTTTCCAAATCCGTATCGTTTAAATCCATACCGCTGTTTTTAAAACCAATCAGCATTTCTTTAACGAGTTTGGCCTGCACCGGGTCCAACTTGGGGTTGGTATCGGTATATTCGCGGATGGCTTTATACACATCGCGCCGGGTGGCTACGTCCACCATATACTGGCTGATTTGCATTTGTAAATCGTTAGCGGCGTCGCGGAATTTTTTATCCGTGGATACATAAGACAAAAATCCGCTCATCCCCAGCGCGTTGCCGTAATTGTCAAAGGCGCGCTCGTAGCCCATAATGGTATTGTCAAAGGTGCGCTCGGCCTGCGGGATAGCAATTAAAGCGGCTAAATCTTTTTCCAGTTTTACGCGCGCGGCGGCCTCGGCCGGGGCCAGGTCCTCCGCCTTGTAATCAAAATGTAAAACGCCGTTTTTATTAAACATATCTGCCATAGAAAACGCTCCCGTCGCGGTTAAAAGCAAAGCCGTAACCAAAAGAAATTTTGTTTTTTTCATAGTAATATAATACACTCTTATTGTAGCGGTTTTCCCATTGCGGGGGCAACCGCTGCTTTGAAAGCCCGTAACAATAACAAAGAAAGATGTTTTGCGCTTGTGTTATTTGTTATAATTAATATTATATTAATTCTCACATCAAGGAATTAGTGGAAAAATAAAAATGTACGAAGCGTTTGTACCCAAAGAGATATTCCTTACCAAAGGAATTGGCAGACACAAAGAAAAATTGGCCAGTTTTGAAGAAGCGTTGAGAGACGCCAAAATTGCCAGTTTCAACTTGGTGCCTGTATCCAGCATCTTCCCTCCCGGCTGCAAAACCGTGCCCGTTTCCAAAGGGCTTCAAGAATTGCACCCGGGCCAAATTCTGCATTGCGTCATCAGCAGAAACACCAGCAACGAATACCGCCGCTTGATTTCCGCCTCGGTGGGGTTGGCTATCCCGAAAGAAGGGAAAACCACCCACGGATATATTTCCGAACACCACAGTTTCGGCGAAACCGACAAACAGGCCGGCGACTATGCGGAAGACTTGGCCGCTTTGATGCTCTCTACCACGTTGGGTATTGAGTTTGATAACAATACTACGTGGGACCAGAAAGAAGAAATCTGGAAAATGAGCGGAAAAATCGTCCGCACGACCAACATTACCCAGTCCGCCATCTGCGTGGAAGGCCTTTGGACCACCGTAGTGGCTGCGGCTGTGTTTGTCAAATAACTCCGGTAACATTTGTGAGCGATAACGTACAAACCGATAAGTTTATGGGGCTAGAGAGCAAATATAGTTCTCTGCCCCTTTGTAAATTCGTGGTAGTGCCCGTGCCGTTTGAAAAGACGGTCTGCTATGGGCACGGTACCGCCAAGGGGCCCGCGGCCGTTATTGAGGCCTCTACCCAAATTGAACTTTGGGACGAAGAAACCAAAACCGAAACCTGGGAACTGGGCATCAACACCCAACCCGCCGTCAACTGCAAGGGTTCCACCAATACGGTTTTTAAAAATATTGATAAAACCGTACGGAATTTGATGCAGTACAAAGCCATCCCGTTCTACATCGGCGGCGAACACACGGTTACGCAAGCCTTGGCCCAGCCGTATATTGATAAATACAAAAATTTGAGCATCCTGCACTTTGACGCTCACGCCGATTTGCGCGAAACCTTTGAAGGCACGCCCAAAAGCCACGCCTGCGCGCTTTATCCGGCCAGCCGCCAAGTGCCGGTGGTACAGGTGGGTATCCGCAGCGTTGCCAGCGAAGAAAAACAATACTGCAACGCCGGCAAGGTAACCACGTTTTTAATGCACGAACACCGCGATATCAAAAAATTGATTCCGCAAGTGCTTGAAAAACTGACCGATACCGTCTATATGACCATTGACGTGGACGGCTTTGACCCTTCCGTCATCCCGGCCACGGGTACGCCGCAACCCGGCGGTTTTATGTGGTATGAAGCGCTGGACTTGTTCCGCGAAGTCATTAAACATAAAAAAATCGTGGCGGTGGACGTAGTGGAAGCCTGCCAACGAAAAGCGGACGTGATTACGGAGTTTAACGTCTCCAAATTAATCTACCGCTTAATGGGCTACTTAGCCGTAAAGAAATAATTTAAACCCGCTCTTCGGAGCGGGTTTGTCTTGCAGACCGCACCCTGCGGGCGGCAACTCTATGCGCTGACTTACGATTAATTGGGCCACACTCTTTCCACAATGTCGCACCCTTTCAAAACAGCCCTAGCGGGCCGCACCTTGCAGGCCGCCACTCTATGCCTAGGCTTACGATTAATTGAGCCACACTCTTTCCGTCTTGTTGCACTCTTTAAAACATTAATTTGTCGTTATAAAAATGGGTGGTCATCCTGAATTGCCGCCCTTACCACTAGGCGGCACCCCGTAAAGTTTTTGTACGGGGTCCATTAATAGGTTTCAGGATCTACCTATTGGGTTGTTGTTTGTTTCTATAAAAGGCAACAGCAACAACACAAGCGGTAGGTCCTGAAACGAGTTCAGGACGACGGCCTTATTTTTATAACAGTTTTTGCCTTTTGTCGTTATTCCCGTGGGTTTGGTGGTCCGCAAGGCACCGTCATCCCGGAAGGTCTTTATCCGGGATCTGTTTTTATTAAAATTGGGGTCGTTTTGAACTAGCGTGCCACAGGGTTACGGAATCTGACGTTATACAAAAAGGGCCTGCGCGGATAATAGCGCAAGCCCTTGTAAAACCAATTTTACAACTAATTAGAAGTAGAAACGGCCCGTAATAGCACCGCTTACACCCGTATGGTCGGAATAGACGTCGCCGTCTTTTTCCAACTTGGCACCAAAGTTATATTTGGCTTCAAAACCCAAGGCAAACAGGTTAGTAAAGCGGTACTCGGCACCCGCCACCAAGTGGGGCGATACTTTGCTCTTATGGTCTTTATATTCATCCACTTTTAACTGCGTGCGGAAGAAGGAAATCCCAGCCCCTACAAACGGGCTCCACGCCTTTACGCCGTTGTATCTTTTATAATAAACCGTCAACGGGATAGCATAGGTCGTTTCCGTTACTTTGCCATACATTGGGGCATAAACTTCCAATTCGTTTTCCCCGAACACGTCAATGCCCAATTTCACGCCCAATTTGTTGGCTTCGTCGTTCAAATCAAATTCATACATTACTTCCGCACCGCCAAAGACATTGCCGTCCTCCGTCAGTTCGGAACGGAACACATTATCTTGGAGGTCCTTCATCGTTTTGGGGTCATTTTCACCGTAACCGAGTTTCACGCCAACGCCCCAGTTATCGGCTTGGGCAGCGGTCGGCCAGGCGCACAAAAGGCTTAAAAGCACACCTAATACTGCTAATTTTTTCATTTTATTTCTCCTAGTGTAATTTGGCAATATTTTGCCATAATCCAATAATACCATATGCCCGCCGTCTCTGCCAATAAATTATTTACCCGATAAAAAACGGCACACAAGGCGCCGTTTTTTAAAAATACCACTGAACTTACAGCAAAAGTTGTCAAAACCGATATCCGATATTTAACAAAAAAGACAAATAACTGTAATGCTCTATCCCGGAATAACCCGGCACTCCGAAGTTGGCTTTATCAAAATCAAACGCCTGATAACGCAGTTCTACACCGCAGACCAAGCCTTCCACATCCAGTTCCACCCCCAGCCCGGCATACCACCCCAAAGAGGAAGAATAACCCCGGTGTTTTTCTTCATAGGAACGCATATCTAAAAAATATTCCGTTTGTTTATATTCGCCCCGCGTTCGGGTCAAGCCCGCGCCAAAGGGCAAATAAACGCGCAAATTGCTCCCTGGGTTAAAGTTAATGCGTCCGGCAGCCATTACATCCAAATTGAGCATAGAAGTCGTATATTCGTTTCTAATCCCAGTGCCGGGGCCCGCCCATTGTTCTTGGGTGGCATCTTGGAATCCGCCGCCCGAAACGGACACTCCAATGCCCAAATACGGGTTGGGAAAAACAAAATAAGAAAGCCCTAAAAAACTGCCGCCGTCGCCCCAATCCAAACTTTCCCCCTCTACTTTTATTTGGGAAGATTGAAGCGGAACCATCCCGCCGCCAAAGCCGGAAACCAACGAGTTCCCGGCAATGATTTCCGCACAAGACGGTAAGGATATACTTGCTAAACACAAAATAAAAAATAATTTTTTCATAATTCAGTTCTCTCTCACAGCGGCGGGAGCGGGCCTACGTCTCCGCCTTCCGGCACGCTGTACGGCGTTTTTAAGAGTGCCTTTGCGGCATCGTCAAAGCCCCATTTGTCCTTAAACGAAAGGACATACTTATATTGCGCTTTGGCCTTTTCGCGCTCGCCTAAAATATCGTACACCTCGCCCAAGCGGAACTCGTTCCACACGCCCCAGCGGCTGGGCTCTTGCTTTTCAAGCGCCTTATGGCCTTGTTCAAACAAGGTTTTGGCGGCCTCAAAATTGCCCTGCGCCATTTGGGAGGTTCCCAGCGCGGTATAAGCACGGGAAATATAAATATCCTTATAAAACGGGTCCTTGCCAATCAAAGCCAAAAACTGCTGGGCTTGTTCAGTTACTTCTTTATAGTGGCCCGTTTCATACAGGCAGATAATTTCCACATAATGCATTAACGGGTTTTTGGGATATTTGGCGCGCAACTCGCGGATGTACTGCAACGATTTTTCCGGGTCGTAGTATTTGCTGTTACGCGTGTTTTGGATTTCAATCAAAATCAGTTTGGCGCTGTCGGACGTAAAGTGCGCCTTTTCGCGCGCCAAGTTGAGTTGTTTGACCCCCTCATCCGGGTTGCCCTTAATGGCTACAATTTTGGCTAAAACCTTAATGACCGAGGGCAAGGTACCTGCGTAATACTGGTAAATACCCAGGCCAAAATACGCATCGTAATAGGTGGGGTCAATTTCCAAGGATTTTTCCAAGTTTTTAATGGCTTTTCTGCCACTGAAATACGCCGTAATCCAACTGCGGTTTCGCATTGTAAACATCGCGCGCAGGCCGTACAGGGCACCAATGCCCATATAGGCGTTGGAATCGTCCGGGTTCTTTTTAATCCAGCGTTTAATGCCGCTAATGGAATCATCCAAAATCTGCTCAAACACCTTGCGCTGTTTGTCGTCGCTGAGTTCATATTCGTACTCGTAGCGGCTCCAAGCAATCATCGCGTTGCCAAAGTGTGCAAACGGGTGGTCCGGGTATTCGGCAAATACCTTTTGGATGTTTTTATCCGCGGTGTCAAAATCCAAACTATATACGCCGTTAATTCCTTCCGTGGCGTAGGCCATTACGTCCGGCGGAAGTGTAATTTCCGCTTGGGACGAAACGGCGGCGGACGCCAAAAGGCATACCGCCGCCAGTAAATGCAAAACCTTCTTCATTACTTCTTGGCCTCAATTTTGTCTTTGCCGAAATACGGGCGCAAGGCCTGCGGAATAATCACGGAGCCGTCCGCCTGCTGGAAGTTTTCCAAGATAGCGGCAAAGGTGCGGCCTACGGCCAAACCGCTGCCGTTAAGGGTGTGGACGTATTCCAACTTGCCTTGGGCGTTTTTAAAACGCAAGCCCATACGGCGGGCCTGGAAGTCCAGGCAGTTGGAGCAAGAGGAAATTTCGCGGAAGCGGTTTTCGCTCGGCATCCAAACTTCAATATCGTACGTCTTGGCAGAAGAGAAGCCGATGTCGCCGCTGCAAAGTTCCACCACGTGGTACGGCAAGCCCAACTCTTTAAGCACTTCCTGCGCATCGGAAACCATAATCTCCAACATTTGGTAGGAGTGTTCCGGGTGGGAGAGCATTACGAGTTCCACTTTATCAAATTGGTGGTTGCGGATTAAGCCGCGGGTGTCTTTGCCATAGGTGCCGGATTCCTTGCGGAAGCACGGGGAATACGCCGTCAATTTGACAGGCAATTCCGCCTCGGGGATTACGCGGATGCGGTTCAGGTTCGTCAGCGGAATTTCGGCGGTGGAAATCAAAAATTGTTTCGGCTCGCCCACCAGTTCGTACATATCCTCGCGGAATTTGGGCAACTGGCCCGTACCAATCAAAATATCTTCGTTCACCACGACCGGGGGCAAAATTTCAGTGTATCCCTTTTTGGCGTGCATATCCAGCATAAACGCGATAATGGCGCGTTCCAAACGGGCGCCGTCGCCCTTGAACAAGGCAAAGCGGCTGCCGGACAGGGCCGCGGCGGCTTCAAAGTCCAAAATGCCCAACTTTTCGCCAACCGCTTGGTGGTCCAGCGGTTTAAAATCAAATTTAGGAAGCGGAATCGTGCAAGGCAAATATTCCGGGTTGTCCGCATCGCTCACGCCCACCGGGATTTTTTCGTTCGGCAAGTTCGGAATACTTAAAAGCAAATCGTTAATTTCTTTTTTAAGCGGGTCCAGTTCGGATTCCTTTACGGCCATTTCTTCCTTCAACTTACCCACTTCGGCCATTGCTTCCTTGGCGGCTTCGTCGCCTTGTTCCTTTTTAATCTTGCCGATAGATTTAGACATTTCGTTGCGTTTGGCGCGCAGTTCCTCCACGCGGGCTAAAACGGTTTTGTAAGCGGAATATTTGGTAAGTACGCCGTCAATTTGCGCGGCCAGTTCCGGCTTGCGCAGCGACAGGCGTTTTTTAACTTCATCGGGATGAGCAACGATATATTTAATGTCTAACATATAAGTCCTCTTATTTAGTTTCTAACTCTATTAAATATGGTTCCGGGAACCAATGACGGTACGGTTTAAAGGTAGAGGAGGCATATTCCATCCCGTAGGACGTCAGCAAATGCACGCTGACGGGCGCCACGGAACTTTGCCCCGCCACCAAGGCGCCCACCGTCAGCGCCGCTAAAACGAACAGCGTTTTTACACCCATAAAAAACGCCTTTAATATCCAAATGGCCGATTGTTCAGCCAAAGACGATTCCACACGGCTCATTGGGCCTCCTGGATTTTGGCCAGTTCCTTGCTAAAACTTTTTACGAGTCCGCGCGCGATATAATCCGCCGCGTCCAACGCGCTGGAACTGGATTCATCGGCCGAGCCAATCCACACAATTTCAGCCGTTTCCACATCCACCAGTTTGGCAATAATGCCCACCCGCGCATTAATGGTGTATTCCGTCGGGCGGACATCCGTAGAGTGCGTGTACTGTGTACCCACGTTGCGCGTATATCCCACATAAGTACCGTCGGGCAGTTGCATAACGTCCTGCGTGTAAACCGGGCGGGATTCCGTGCGGCGGGTGCTGGTTAGCGTCAGTTCCGTGCGGGCGGGCGAATACGAACTCACCTCGCCTATAAGCAACACATCTACACCTAAAATTTTGCCTATCTCGCGCGTGGTTTCGGGCGACAAATAGCCCGACACCGAAATATTATGTTCTTTCAGTACGCTTTCCAGTTGGGCACGTTCTACTACCTTAAATCCGGCGCTGATTAAATATTTGGCGAACAAATTTTCCACGCCCTGCAACGCAGGCCGCGTATTTGTAAACGCCATTACGCCGATACGGTCCATTTGGTTAAAATCGTATGTTTTGCTAATAACCGTTTTGGGCGTACAGCCGCAAGCGAGCAAACAACTTGCCAGTGCCAGAGTTAAGAACTTTCTCATAAATTTATTATATAATTTTTCGCCCTATGGAAAAGGTATAATAATGATATGAACGACCTTTTTATACAAAAAGCCAAAAAATTGAAACTGCTGCTTACGGATGTGGACGGCGTAATGACCAACAGCCAATTAAGTTTTTTTACGGGCGAAGACGGCGTTACGCGCGAAATCAAGCATTTTGAATCGTTAGACGGTATGGGGTTAATGTATTTAACCTATTGCGGCGTGGAGACGGGTATCGTCTCGCGCGGGTCCAGCGATACGCTTGCCTGGTGGGCAAAACTGCTGGGGATGAAATATCTCTTTTACAACACCGCCGTAAAGCACAAAGCCTTGGACTATTTGCAGGAGCATTTTAATATCAGCCCCGAGGAAACCGCCTTTATTGGCGACGACCTCATTGACCTGGGGATGATGTCGCGCGTAGGGCTGCCGCTGGCCGTAGCCAACAGCGTGCCCGAAGCCAAACAGTTAGCCCTATACACCTCCCCCCGCCACGGCGGAGATGCGGCGGTGCGCGACATTGCCGAGCAGATTTTGCGCGCCCGCGGCCAATGGGATAAAGTCGTGCAAGACAACACAGACGGCACTTTTACCCGTGTGGAAAATCAAATTCACATTGTAAAAGGGTTATAAAATTTTTACAATATAATTATCTTATCTTTTATAAGGAGCCTTATGAAAAAACTGCTTTTATTATGCGCCTTATTCGTAGCCGCCCCTGTGGTGTTTGCGCAGGACTATTACGGCTTGCAAGAATACGGTTTGCGCAAAAACACCACCCGCGTAGAATTATACGGCGGTATGGTATTACCCCAAGACAGTTGGACCCACCAAGGGCAAGAAGTTGACCTGGGTACCACGGGCTGGACCGCCGGTATCGGCTTCACCCGCAACATTATGTCCTTCTTCTCCTTGGGTTTGGACGCTAACTATGCCCAACTCGGCGACGGCGATACATTTACCTCCCGCGGGATGGATTCTTACTACCGCACGGGTATTGCTACCGGGCTTGTTACGGGCCGCGTAACGTTCTTCCCCTCCCAAGCCACCCGTTTGTACATCCCCTTCGGCGCGGGTGTGGGCCATATGTTTGCCCGCCAGAAATTTGATGACGGTTCCCACTTGACCACCAGCAGCACCGACTTGGCGCAAATGGTTGGTTTAGGCTTGGAATTTGACATTGACGAATCCACCATTTTTGGCGTGGAAGGCCGCTACTACTTGGTAGAAGCCGACAGCGACTTTAAAGACGCCTTTGGCAAAAGCCGCATCCACTATATGAACGTAATGCTCAAACTGGGCTGGCGTTTCTAATAGGATTGTTTTAAAAAGCCCCGCCGCGCAAAACGGCGGGGCTTTTTATTTGTGCCCGGGTTATTTACTTTTTTACCCCGGGTATTGTATGATAAGAATATGGACGATATTTTCATCAAAGTATTTTTATCCCTTGTCTTGGGCGGCGTGCTGGGTATGGAACGCCAGTACCACGACAAGCCCGCCGGCTTTGCCACCAACTGCCTGATTTGCCTGGGCGCAATGCTTTTTACGATTTTATCCGAATATATGGGCCAACAGGGCGGCGACCCGGGCCGTATTGCCGCGCAAGTGGTAACGGGCGTAGGTTTTTTGGGCGCAGGCTCCATTTGGCGCGACGGAAACAAGATTTCCGGCTTAACCACCGCCGCAGGCGTTTGGCTGGTGGCCGCTATCGGTATGGCGGTGGGATACGGACAGTATTTTTGGGCTTCGCTGTCGGCGGTATCTATTCTGCTGGTGCAACTGGGCGTACGCAAAACGCTCAAACTGGTGGAACTCGTAAAACATTACGATACCGTTTACATTGTTTGCGACCCCACCTGGAACGCCGTAAACAAAATTATCAAAAAAATTGAAGCGCACCAAGTAACCATTTTAAAAAATGAAGTTACCAAACAGGACAACCGCTTTCACGTCAGTTTGGTAGCCACTTTTACCGGGCACGACTTTCAAAACATCACCAAAGACCTTTTGGAAATGCCCGAAGTACATACTTTATACAAATAACAGGAGATATTTAAATCTATGACGGACGAATTAAAACCGATTCCGCTGTTTAACTTAAAGGAACAGCACGACAGTTTGAAGCAGGAAATTAATGCGGCGGCTATGGAAGCCCTGAACTCTATGCATTGGCTTTTGGGCCCGCAAACCGAAAAATTTGAAGAAGAATTTGCCGACCTTATCGGCGTGAAACATTGCATTACCTGCTCGTCGGGCGCGAGCGCTATCCAAATCGCCTTGGCCGCCGCGGGCGTAGGCCCTGGGGACGAAGTAATCACCACTCCGTTTACCTTTATTGCCACCACCTCTTCCGTCAGTTTGACGGGGGCCAAGTTTGTGTTCGCCGATATTGACCCGCGCACCTATAACATTGATGTGCAAGATGTGGAACGCAAAATCACTAAAAAAACCAAGGCCATTTTGCCCGTACACCTCTACGGTTACCCGGCCAATATGGACGCGATTATGCACCTGGCCAATGAACACGGTTTAAAGGTAATTGAAGACTGCGCGCAAGCCCATTTGGCTATGGCCGACGGCGTGAAGGTGGGCGGCATTGGCGATGCAGGTTGTTTTAGTTTCTATCCGAGCAAAAACCTCGGTGCTTGCGGCGACGCGGGATGCGTTACCACCAACGACGACGAAATTGCCGACCGCTGCCGCTCCCTGCGCCACAGCGGACGCGCCAAGGACAAAGCCTACGAATACGACTTGGAAGGCTCCACCTTGCGTATGGACGAAATTCAAGCCGCTATTTTGCGCGTGAAACTGCCACACTTGGAAGAGTGGACCGAAAAACGCCGCAAGGCCGCCGCTTGGTATGCCGAAGGATTAGAAGGCGTGCCGGTGGTGCTTCCCCCCACTCCGCCTGCCGGATATGCACAATCTTACTATGTTTACACCATCCGCGCGGAAAAACGCGACGAACTGCAAGCGTATTTAAAGGCCAACAACATTGGCTGCGCGGTATATTACCCGGTGCCGCTTTATAAACAGCCGGCCTACAAAGACCGCGGTTTTAAGGCCGAGGACTACCCGGAAGCCGAAAAAGCGGCCAAGGAGGTGCTCTCTATCCCGATGTTCCCGGAAATTACCGAAGAACAAGTACGCCGCGTGTGCGAAACGATTCGTGCGTTTTACGAAAAGGACGCCACTATTTAAACGGATGTTTTAGTTTAGCGTGGCGTGCGCTAAAAACTTTACAGGGCAATCCAGTTTTTATGGGTTGCCCTGTTTTTATAAAGCGGGATATCCGTATTACCCCTTATGTAAAAGCGCTTTATTACGCTTAATTTTAAAAATTATACTTATATTTTAAGTGTTTTTTAACAACACAAATCTATTTCTAACAATAGCATATCAAAATACTGCGGGATGACGGCGTTATTAATCAAAAGTCATCCTAAATTAGCGGCCCGCAGGGTTTTCAGAATTTACTTTTTAGATTGTTCGTCGTTGCCGTCATTCCCGAAGGTCGTAGTCGGGAATTTGTTTTTGCAGTGGACGTTCTCTTCTGAAACAACAGATCCCCGACTAAATTCCTCGGGGATGACGACAAACAGGAAAAGACCATTAAGGGCAATAAAAAAGAGCAACACTAAAAAAGTGTTGCTCTAATCATCAAGGAATTTACTTATCGGCTGTTTTACCCAACTGCGGCCTCACAAATAGGGCATCGGTTCATAAGAGCGCGACATTGTAAAAATAATGTTGCTCCATTAATCGCAACCCAGCGCATAGAGTCGCCGTCCGCAGAACGCGGCCCGCTAGGGCGCCGTTTCGTTAGAGCGCACCCTTACAAAAAACAGTGTGGCCCCACCAATCGCTCCCCAGCGCATAGAGTAGCAGTCCGCTAGGACTATAACATTTGGGTTTTAAGACGGCTGGCAATATTATCCAGTTCATCCAAGGAATTATAGTGAATAACAAGCGTCCCTTTCTTCATATTTTTGCCGTATTTCACTTCCACCTTGGTCCCTAACGCAGATTGCAAATCGTTCTCAAACGAGGCCACCTCTACGGGTTTCGCGCCTTTTTCGGCCTTTTTAACCGGGAACATCAGCGCGCGGGCGGCATCTTCGGCTTGGCGGACGGACATTTTACTGTTGTGCATTTTTTTGAACAGCATTTCGCGCTTGGCCGGGTCCGTAACCATTAATAAAGCGCGCCCGTGCCCTTCGGAAATGGCGCCATCCTGCAACGCCTGTTGGATTTCGGGCTCCAAGTCCAGTAAGCGCAAGGCGTTGGAAATAGCGGCCTTGGATTTGCCGCAATAGGAAGCCAAATCCGTCTGCGTAATATAGAATTTGCTCATCAAATTGCGGTAGCCGAGAGCGGTTTCAATGGGGTTTAAGTCCTCGCGCTGGATATTTTCAATTAACGCCAAGGCGCACATTTCCTGGTCGCCCAAGTGTTTATGGACAATGGCGTCAATTTCCTTTAATCCGGCCAACTGGGTGGCGCGGAAGCGGCGTTCCCCCACTACAATTTCGTATTTATCAAGCCCGGCGTCGTACACCACCACAATCGGCTGTGTCAAGCCGTGCTCTTTGATAGATTGGGCCAACTCTTGGAGTTTTTCCTCGTTAAATACGCGGCGCGGCTGAAAACGGTTGGGAACAATTTTGCTTACGTCAATGCGCGTAACGCTCATCCCGGGGGTTTGCTGAACCTGCACAGCGGCCTCGCTAGTGGGCATATTTACCACTTCTTGCGTTTGTTTAATTAAAGCGTCTAAACCTTTACCTAATGCCTGTCTAACCATCTCATCCTCCAAAATCGTAATTCACCGGGAGTTCGCCCGTCATTTTAAAATCTTTGTATGCGTTTACATCCGCCCCGCGGCGGCCCAAAAATTCAATGGCCAACTGGATATACGCATTGGCCCCGCGGCAAGCCGGATCGTAATTGAAAATAGACTGCCCGAAACTGGGCGCTTCGGCCAAGCGGATATTGCGCGGAATAGGCGTTTTATATACTTGGTCGCCAAAATAGCGGCTAACCTCGGCAAATACCTGTTTAGACAAATTCATACGGGCATCGTACATCGTTAAAAGCCCGCCGTCCATTTTCAGTTTGGGGTGCAAAAATTGTTTGATTTTGGCCACGGTGTTCATAAAGTGGGCCAAGCCTTCCAAGGCATAATATTCGCATTGGACCGGGGTAATCACGCTGTCCGCCGCCATCATTGCGTTCAAGGTCAACAACCCCAAAGAGGGCGGACAATCAATAATAATATAATCGTACATTTGGCGCAGCGGGTCCAGCGCGTCTTTGAGCATATTTTCGCGTCCGCGCACGTTTACCAGTTCTACCTCAGCCCCGGACAAATCCTTACAGGCGGGCAGAACGTCCAGCATTTCGCTGGATGTTTGGCGGACCACTTGCTCAAAAGTAGCGGTTTTGGTAAGCAGATGATATACGGATTTATCGCCGTCTTGTACCGTTACCCCCAAGCCGGAACCGGCATTACCTTGCGGGTCAAAATCCACAAGCAACACATTTTGGTTTAAACAAGCCAACGCATAGGAAAGGTTAATAGAAGTAGTGGTTTTACCTACCCCGCCTTTCTGGTTGGCGATGACGACAATTTCTCCCATAAATCCTCCGTTTAACTATACATATATTAAACATTAATTAGTGTTAAATTGCAATATAAGGGCGTTGTTTTCACGTGAAAACTTACTTTATCCAGCGCACCTGGTTAAGCGGCCAATGCACAAACCAAGCCTTTCCTTTGATATTTTCGTGCGGTACCGGGCCCCAGAAACGGGAATCGCAAGAGTTATCCCGGTTATCTCCCATAGCAAAATAGGTGTTTTCCGGCACAACCACAGGGCCAAAGGAATCACGCAGTTCAAGCCCTAAATAGTTATCAAGCAAATGCTCTTGCCACAAGGTTTGGTATTCCTCTTTATCTTCCACTTCAAAATAAGGCACACGCTCTACATCTTCATAAACCTCATAATCTTGCGAGGGGAGTTCTTTTCCATTGACCCACGGGCGGCCGTTTTTAACCTGAACCGTATCACCCGGCATAGCAATCACACGCTTTACAAAGTCTTTACCATATTGGCTGCCACCGCAATTTTGTTGAGAGCGGTCCTTGGCTGGAAACTGAAAAACAATAATATCACCCGGTTTAATTTGTTCATAAGGGAAAAGGCGGATATCCGTAAATGGAATACGCAAGCCATAGGCGGCTTTATTTACAAACAAATGGTCTCCCTCTACCAAAGTATAGCGCATAGAAGCAGACGGAATTTTAAAAGCCTGAATAAAAAAGAACATCACAATAGAAGCCACAAACCCGGCAAAATAAACTGTGTTACTCCATTCCAAATCTGCCTTCATTAGTTTTTGTCTTTTTTCATCAGCCGCTTTTTTGCTCTTAAAGAACCCATAAATGCCACACCCAAAGGCTAAAATAATCCCTAAAATAAGTTTAGGCCAGTTTAAAGGTTCCCCGGTTCCGCCCCCCATTACAAAGGTTAAAATATATACCGCGCAGGATAAAATAACAAACAAGAAAGTCCCATGCCACCAAGCAAAAGCCTTATTATTAGCAAGTTTATTCCTCTTATTTAGATAGCGGGTAACTAGCGTAAAGGCGTACATTATGCACGCCACCACAAAAAGACGTTGTTCCATATAGGCTCCTAATTTGTTTTCACGTGAAAACTGTTTTTTTATACTTGTTGATAAATTTGTTGATATTGTTGAGAACTCTGCCCAATCCGCTGGGAAATTTGGGCAGAACTCCCCCGCATTTGTTCACGCAAGGGTGCGTTGTCCGTTAGTTCCGCCATAAAGCAACTAAGCAAAGTAACATCTTGCGCAGGGAAAACAAACCCGTTTTTGCCGTGTTCCACCCATAGGGGCATATCCCCCACCTTACTAACTAGGCAAGGCAACCCTACCTGGATAGATTCCAACAATGAAAGAGGCAAAGATTCTTCCACAGACGGCAAAACAAACACGTCCGCCATATTAAGCCAAGCATTAATATTATCTTGCTTCCCGGCCAATAATACCGTTTTTTCCAGTCCGTTTTGGTGGATAAATTCTTCCAGTATGGGCCGTTTTTCCCCCTCACCCACATATACCAAACGGGCGTTGGGGTGTTTTTTAACCACGTTGCAAAACGCCTTAAATAAGGTTAAAGGGTCCTTGACAGCGGCCAAGCGCGCTACATCCATAAATACGGTATGTTCCGGGATGTAGCCATACTTTTGGCGCATTTGTTTGCGCAAGGATTTATCTGCATAAAAAACAGTTTTATCTACTCCGTTTGGAAGCAAATAAACCTTATTTTTATTATATTTTTGCTTTTCTATTAAATACCGGGCTGTGGAAAAGGATTCCGCCACGGTCAACGTATCTAAATCCTTTAAAAGTTTATCAGCCCAGCGGAGCGGAAAACTCTTTTTAGACAAATCAAAATGTGGCGTAGTAATCAGTTTTACCCTTTTTCCCGCGCACGCTACCCGGGCATATTCTATCGCGCGGTAGAGCATTGCGTGAACAATATCCGGCTGAAAATCTTTTATTTGCGCCGCGAGTTTTTGGATAATTCTCTCCCCCAACCAGCGCATATTTAGGCTTATTACTTGTATGTGATGTTGGGCCAATTCCTGCGCCACCGGGCCCAATGGTTTCAAACAAACCACCCGCACAGTATGCGCCTGGGCCGTTTTGGCGGCCAGTTGCAACAAGGCTTTTTCCGCCCCCCCTACATCGGTTGAAGTAATAACGTATAAAATTTTCATATGTCTTATTATACCAAGTTTCACCCTGCCGCGCGGCCCCGAAAAACCAATAAAAAACGGGCCACAAAATGCACCCGTTTTTATATGTAAAAAAATACTTAAAATTTAAGCATTTTTTTCAAAACCGCCCCTAATTTTAATTTTGCGGCTGGAACTGGTCCTTTCCTACCCCGCAAACCGGGCAAATCCAGTCCTCTTTTACATCTTCCCACTTGGTTCCGGCCGGAACACCGTTGGACGGGTCCCCTACTGCCGGGTCATACACATAACCGCAAACTTCGCAAACATATTTCACCATAATTTATTCCTCCCCATTTTTTTATAAATGCGTGGCTCCCGCGGGCGTTTTGCCTTTTATCACGTTATGATAATAATCATACGTTAAGGCCTTGCCCTCTGGGTTTAGAACCCCCGCATCCTTTACTTGCCCAATAAAAAGCGTATGGGTGCCCATATCCACCGTTTGGCTTACTTCTACTTCCATATAAGAAAGTGTGTGCTCCACGACGATAGGGCACCCCAAAAATCCCGTTTTATAGGGTACCTTTGCCAGTTTATCAAACGTCCGGCCCGAGCGGAAACCAAAGATCCCGATAAACGGCAAAGGCGTATTTTGTTCCAGCGGCATAGCGGCAAACACACGGCTTTTTAAAATCATATCGTGCGTAAGGCTGTTTTTATTGACGGAAATGGCCATTTGGGCCGGGTCCGCCGTTACCTGGAAGACGGTGTTTACAATCAGTCCGTTCTTCTTTTCCCCCTCGCAGGTGGTAACAATATACAGCCCGTACGTTATATAATTAAGCCCTTGGTTAATGTCGTTTACCGCCATATAGAAAACTCCGTTATTTTACTTTTTCGGCCAATTTTTGGCTGATAAGCAGGCCCAAATCGCGGCAGGCTTGCTTTATTTTCCCGTCGGGAACAAAGGGCGATTTGATAGCCGGGGCCACCACTTCCACCTTCATTGCTTCCAAGGTTTTGGTCAGTTCGTCAATGGGTGCCCCGCTCCAACCGTAAGAACCGAAAGCCGCGCCGATAAGGCCTTTTTTGCGCAAGCCTTTTAAGTAGCAAAGCATATCCGCCATAGACGGGAAAATCTGGCTGTTAAGCACCGGCGAGCCGATAATAAGCGCGCTTGCGTCTAATAGTTCGGTAACCACGTCGCTGCGGTGGTTGCTGTGCATAGAAAGTTGTTTCACTTCGCTACCACCCGCGCGGAGCCCGTCGGTAATGTAGGACGCCATTTTTTCGGTGCTGCCCCACATCGTATCATAGACGACAACCGCCTTGTTTTTCGGCGCCTGCGTGGCCCATTTGGCATACAAATTAATAATCTTGGCCGGGTCCTTGCGCCATACAAAACCGTGATCCGGCGCAATTAAGCGCGGGGAAAGCCCCATTTTTTTAACTTGGTCCAAAAAGCGCAAGACAATATCGGAATACGGTAGTACGATATTGGCGTAATATTTTTCCGCTTCGTAGAGCCACAAGCGTTCCTCGTTCTCGTCGTCAAACAGTTTGCCTGTGGCATAGTGCATACCAAAAACGTCGTTGGTAAACAGAACGTTTTCCTTTTCCAAGTAAGAAAACATACTGTCCGGCCAGTGAAGCATACGCGCTTCCACGAACGAAATCGTATCGCCGCCCACGTCAATGCGGTCCCCGGTTTTAACGGTTTTTAACTTTAAATCACAATGGAACTGCTCAGTAATATCTTTAAAGCCCATCGTGGAAACATACACTTCTTCGGGCTCAATATAATTTACCGCCTGCGGCAAAGCGCCGGAGTGGTCCATTTCCGAGTGGTTGGAAATAATAATTTTGATTTTTTTCGGGTCAATTACGCTTTGGATGCGCTCCATCATTTCGCCGTAAAATTCCTTTTTTACGGTATCAATAAGGGTCGGTTTTTCCCCCATTACCAAATAGGCGTTGTACGTCGTGCCGCGCTTGGTGGAATAACCGTGGAAATCGCGGATGTTCCAATCAATCGCCCCCACCCAATAAACTTTGTCCGAAATTTTTACCGCTTGCATCATATTATTTCTTCCCCTTAAATTAATTTTCCTTCTGCCACAAACCGTGCAAATTGCAATATTCCCGCGCCGTTACTTTATCCGACGCGCTCTTAAATTCCGCCTGCGGTTTGTCGCCGGGTTTTAAATATTTGCGCTGGACTTTGCCGCATTTTTCGCAAACCAGTTCAATCCACTCAATATAATGGTTGTCCAACATCGGGTGTTCCACGCTGCCCACAGTTACGCGGTAGCCGCCGTCAATTTTTTCAATCACGGGGACGTGCTTTTCAGCCGCACCGTCGGAAACGCCCGCCTGCATCAGTTTCATCGCGTGCCCACAGCAGGAGAGTTCTCCCCCCGCCGCGTGGACTACTTCCACCATATTGCCGCAAGTTTCACATTTGTAAATATCGTTTAATTTCGTCATATGCACCTCTTATAAAACCTTTTTGATTTCGTTTAAAACTGCTTCATAGTCCGGCTCGTTTGTTACTTCCGGCACAAACTGCGTATAGGTAACCACGCCTTGCTTATTAATGACAAATACCGCCCGGGTAAGTAACCCCAGTTCCTTAATCAGTACGCCGTAATCCTGCGCAAAACCAAAGTTGCGGTAGTCGGAAGCCGTAATCACCTTTTTTACGCCGTTGGCCGCGCACCAGCGCGCCTGCGCAAAGGGCAAGTCCTTGCTTACCGTCAATACCACCACGTCGCCCGGAAGTTTGTCAGCCTCCATATTAAAGCGGCGCGTCTGCACACTGCATACCGGCGTATCCAAAGACGGCACGCAGGAAATCACAAGCACTTTGCCTTCCAAATCCTTTTTGGAAATTTCTTCCAAATTGTTGCCGATTAGTTTAAAATCAGGCGCTTTTTCCCCCACTTTCACAGGGTTCCCCAGCAAAGTAACCGAGGTTCCGTTCATTTTTATAGATAAGTTTGTCATCGTACAAGTTCCTTATTAATAATTATTCCTATTAATACTATATCATATTTCCCGCTTTTTTGCATCATAACAAAGGTTCCTTATCCGCACAAGTATAAAAAGGGATTAGTTTATTTAAAAATAGTATTTTTTGGCAAAAACCGCGTTTTTAACACTTTTTATATGTTTTAATAGAAATATAGCCAAAATTTCAAAAAGCGGTTTATTTTGCATTTTAACCCCATTAGTAACCGTTTTAAACATTTTTTATTTGACGGAGCCCGTAATAAGTGGTATTATAAAGAATATATTATTTTATGGTGGCTTTACTGTGGATAACTTTCAGGACACACCCCAATTAATTCCCGTTTTTCAAGATATAGAAAATATTATAGGTAAGGATACTTACGATATGTGGCTCCGCCCGGCGCAGTTTGCCTACGCGGGCAATGCGCTTACGATTTCCTTGCCCAACCAATTTTGGGGTAAAACAATTCGCGAGCGTTACGAACATATTATAAAGGACGCTTTTTTAAAACATTTAGGCGCGGAAATTAACGTCGTTTACGAAGTTTCCGCCCAACAGCCTACCCCGACGGTGCAAACCGCGCAGGATGTTCTTTCCGCCGCGCCCGTTTTGGCGGCCTCTGTGCAGGCGGCCCCGGCGGTTAAAAGAAATCCTTTTCCCTCGCGGTTAAATTCCGCCTATATGTTTGATAACTTTATTGAATCCCCCTCCAACCGCTTTGCTTACAAGGCGGCCGAAGCCGTGGTTCATAAACTGGGCAACCGCGAAAATAACCCGCTGGTGATTTATTCTTCCCCGGGGCTTGGTAAAACCCACTTACTCCACGCCATTGGCAACCAGATTTTAAAAGAAAATCCGGACGCCAAAGTTTTATATATGTCCGGCGAGGAATTTGTGAGCGAATACATTGAGGCCTTACAGAATAAAGCCTCGGAAAGTTTCCGCAAGAAATACCGCTCCTTGGATTGTTTTTTAATGGACGATATCCAGTTTGTAGCCGGAAAATCCGCCAGTGAGGTGGAGTTCTTTTACACCTTTAACGCGCTGTTTGAAAGCCATAAACAAATTGTACTCTCTTCCGATAGAACGCCCCAACAGTTGGAACTGGACGAACGTTTGTCCTCGCGCTTGCTGTCGGGTATTTGCGTAGAGGTAAAACGCCCCAATTTGGAAACGCGTATTGCTATTTTGCGCCAAAAGAGGGACAGCATTAACTTTGACATCGGCGACGACGTGTTGGCCTTTATCGCCGAAGGCGTACAGACCAATATCCGCGAATTAGAGGGCTCCCTCTTCCGGTTGGTGGCCTATTGCGGGATGCACGGCGTAACGCCTACGATATCCATTGCCAAGGAATTACTGGCCGATATTTTGGTAAGCGACAACGATTTGTCCATTAACGTCAATACGATTAAAAAAATCGTAGGCAAGCATTTTAATATTAAAATGGAAGATTTTAATTCCAAGCGCAAAACGCAGTCTATTGCGTGGCCGCGCCAGATAGCAATGTTTTTAACCACGGAACTGACGGATTTATCCCTGCCGGAAATCGGCCGGGAATTTAACCGCGACCACAGCACCGTGGTCCACGCGCGCGACTTGGTAAAAGAAAAAATAGAGACGGACCCGTTTTTTGCGGCCGAAATAAACCAAATTATTTTGGATATTAAGGCTGTGGATAAGTAGTATATAACCGGTGGATAACTTGGGAATAAGTTTAAAAAACGGCTAATAAAATTTTTTGCGGTGGATGATGTGGATAAAAAAACCGGGTTATACACAATTAAACCCCAACAGTTGTATAGGTAAAATCACATTATCCACGCAATCAACAGGACATATAATAGAGATTAAGATATGAAAATAAATATTACTAAATCAACCTTTTTGGAAGGCATACAGATTGTTTCTTCGGGTGTTTCATCCAGAACCACGCTGCCTATCCTGCATAACTTTTTGATTGAGGCGCAAGCCGGAAAGTTAAAGTTGGTCCGTACCGATATGGAAATGGCCACTATCCACTATGTAAATGCCGAAGTGGAAGAAGAGGGCAGTATTACCGTACCGATAAAGGAATTTTCGGAAATTATCAAAAACTTACCCGATGATAAAGAAATCAACTTGTACACCGACGAAAACAATAAATTTCATATCAAATCCGGCAAGAGTAAATTTTGGGTAATCGGTACCCCCAAGTCCGAATACCCGGCTATCCCCGAGGTGGAACGCACGAACAGCGTTTCTTTGTCTCCCTTGGAATTGCAGGATATGGTGGTCAAAACCGCCTTCTCCGCTTCCACGCAGGAAACCCGCTATATTTTAAACGGCCTTTTGTGGAACAATACGCCTGAAAAATTTGAAGTCGTCGCCACCGACGGCGGCCGCTTGGCTGTGGCCTCGCACGCATCTTTGCCGGGCAGCAACGAATTTAAAATTATTATTCCCACCAAGATTTTGAACGAAGTCTGCCGCTATATCACTATTGCCAAACCGGGCAAGGATGATATGATTGAAGTAAATGTGGCTTCCAACCAAGTCAGTTTTATGATGAAGGAAACCACCTTTATTTCCCGCTTGATTGAAGGCAACTTCCCGAATTACAACCAAGTAATTCCTACCAAAAAGAACCTTGGGTTTGAAGTATTTACCAAGGATTTATTGGCTTCCACCCGCCGTGCGAAACTTTGTATCGGGGAATTTGGCGCGCTCGTTAAGTTTAAATTGGAAAACAACAATTTGACGATTTCCGCCAACTCCCAAAAGATGGATTTTACGGACGAATTGCCCGTAGAATACACGCAGGAAGCCTTTGATGTGGCCTTTAACCCGGATTACATTATTGACGTACTGAAAAACATCGCTACGGAAAAGGTTTCTTTTTCGTTTGTAAACGCCTCCCAGCCCGTACTGGTGGAACCGGTGGGCGATACGATGTTTAAATACGTCATTATGCCGGTGCGCGCTTAATGAAGTTCGGCCAAAACCCCAAAAAAGAGTGGCGTTCCAGCGCGGAACTGGAAAACCGTTTTAACGGCCTAAACCGCCGTTTAAACAGGCTTATGATACTGGACCACGTATGGAACCAACTCATTGGAAATAAAGCCAAATTTTGGGTATTAAAGGCCGTTAAAGACGATACGCTCTATGTGCAGGTCAAAATTTCGGTGGCGAAGAACGAATTAATCGCCCGCCGCCAGCAGTTAATCAAAGAACTGAACAAACATTTTGAACAGCCGTGGATCGGAAAGATAGAAATACAATAGATTTGCCGTATTTACATTAAGGAGTTGTAAATGACAACTGAAGAACAGAAAGAGAAGGATTACGATTCTTCCAAAATTACCGTTTTAGAGGGATTGGAAGCGGTCCGCAAACGTCCGGCTATGTACATTGGCTCTACGGGGCTTCCCGGGCTTCACCACTTGGTGTACGAAGTGGTGGATAACTCTGTGGACGAAATTTTAGCCGGCGGGGCCACTACCATCACCGTTACGATTAAAGATGATATGACCTGCTCTATTCAGGACGACGGGCGCGGTATCCCCGTGGACCTGATGAAGAACGCCAAGGACGCCAAACTGCGCAATAAATCCGCGCTGGAAGTGGTAATGACCGTCCTCCACGCGGGCGGTAAGTTTGACAGCGGCGCTTATAAAGTGTCCGGCGGTTTGCACGGCGTGGGTGTGTCCTGCGTAAACGCTTTGTCTGAAACAATGGAAGTGGAAGTCCGCCGTAACGGGCATATCCACTACCAGTGCTACCACCGCGGTAAACCCGCCGAACCGGTTAAAGTTATCGGCGATACCGATGAACACGGTACCAAGGTTACCTTCCACGCCGATAAAGAAATCTTCGGCGATGTGGCCTTTTCCTATGAAACCATCGGCAACCGCTTGCGCGAACTCGCGTTCTTAAACGCGGGCATCAAAATTATTTACACCGATGAACGCAAAGAGGATAACCAAACCGTTACCTTCCATTACGAGGGGGGAATTTCCCAATTTGTTAAGTATTTAAATACCAACAAAACGGTTATTAACCCGGAACCGATTTATTTAACCAAAGAAATCGGGGATAACTATATTTCCTTTGCTATCCAGTACAACGAAAGTTATTCCGAAAACGTGTTTTCGTTCGTCAACAATATTCACACCGTGGAAGGCGGTACGCATTTAAGCGGTTTCCGCTCTTCGCTTACGCGTTTGATTAACGAATACATCAAAAATAACAACCTTTCCAAACATAAAGATATTTCTGTGGGCGGGGACGATATTAAAGAAGGTTTGACGGCTGTTTTGTCCGTTAAAATTCCGCACCCGCAGTTTGAAGGGCAGACCAAAACCAAGTTGGGCAACTCGGAAGTGGAAGGTATTGTCCGCTCCGTAGTAACCGATACGCTTTCTACGTTCTTTGAAGAGAACCCCAAAACGGCCCGTGCCATTTGCGAAAAATGCGTCGGCGCCGCTGTGGCGCGTGAAGCCGCCAGAAAGGCGCGTGATTTAACCCGCCGCAAAGGTGCCTTGGAGGGGGGCGGACTGCCGGGTAAACTGGCTGACTGCCAAGAAAAAGATTCCGCCAAGTGCGAACTTTTCCTCGTAGAAGGGGACTCCGCCGGTGGTTCCGCCAAACAAGGGCGCGACCGCGTTTTCCAGGCCATTTTGCCGCTTCGCGGTAAAATTATCAACGTGGAAAAAGCCCCGCTGGTGAAGATTTTGTCCAGCGATACCGTGCGCGACTTAATCGCCGCCGTCGGTACGGGCGTAGGCGAAGGGGAGGGAGGTTTTGATATTGCCAAACTCCGCTATCACAAAATTATTTTAATGGCTGATGCTGATGTGGACGGACAGCACATTTCTACCTTGCTTTTGACGTTCTTCTACCGCCAGTTAAAGCCGCTTATTGAAAACGGCCACGTCTATTTGGCCCAGCCGCCTTTGTACAAGGTGAAAAAGGGCAAAGTGGAACAGTACCTGCAAACCGAAGACCAAATGCAGCAATGGCTGATGAAGGAAGGCCTTGCCACCGTTACGGTTACGGATATGAAGAAGCAGGAAGCCCTATCCGGCGACCAGTTGCGCGATTTGCTCAAAATTCTGCGCGATGTGGAAGACACCTTGGGCAAACTGGAAGTTAAAAATATTACGCTTTCCGATTTTATGGCGTTCCTCGCCGAAGGCAAAGTGCCGGTGTACCGCATCCCGTTAAGAAGCGGCGGTTTCCGCTATTTCTATACGGAACAGGAATACCGCGAATACGAGGAACAGTATATGCAGGAAAAACGCGACGAATTAGCCGCCGACGGCGTGGATATTGCCACCGTCAGCAACGATTCGCTCGTGCCGGAACACCAGAGCCTCTTTGAGTTCGGCAAATTGTTAGCCGACGAAAAGAAAATGGAAGTCTTCGGCTTTACGTTTGCCCAATACCCGGTGATTGAAAACGAAAAAGAACGTATCAATCCGCTGTTTAAAGTAAACAACGGCAAGACTGACGCCTTGGTATATAGTTTGGCGGAACTCTTGCACGCGGTAAAGGAAGCCGCTTCCTCCGGCGCTACGATTCAGCGCTACAAAGGTTTGGGTGAAATGAACCCCGAACAGTTGTGGGAAACCACTATGGACCCGGCCAAACGCAAACTTATCCAGGTAAAAATCAACGACGCCGCCGATACCGAACAGGCGTTTACAATGTTGATGGGCGACAAGGTGGAGCCGCGCCGCGACTTCATCCAATCGCACGCCTTGGAAGTAAAGAACTTGGATATTTAATATTCGGGGCGTTTAACGCCCCACAGATTTAATCCGTAACAGGAGATATTTTTAAATGAGCGAAGAAATGAACAACCAGCCCCAAGCCCAAAATACCAATGTGGACTTGTTCGGCAATATTCAGCAGCGCGATATCGCGGGCGAAATGCGTTCTTACTACATTGATTACGCTATGAGCGTAATCGTAGGCCGCGCGTTGCCCGATGTGCGCGACGGTTTGAAGCCGGTACACCGCCGTGTGTTATACTCTATGAACGAAATGGGCCTCAAATACAATAAGGCCTATAAGAAATCCGCCCGTGTAGTGGGTGATGTGCTCGGTAAATATCACCCGCACGGCGACACCGCCGTATATGATACGCTCGTGCGTATGGTGCAGGACTTTTCCTTGCGCAAACCTTTGATTGACGGTCAGGGCAACTTCGGTTCCATTGACGGCGACTCCGCCGCCGCTATGCGTTACACCGAGTGCCGCTTGCAGCGTATTTCCGAAGAAATGCTGGGCGACTTGGACAAAGACACCGTTAAAATGATTCCCAACTACGACGGCTCCTTAATGGAACCCTCTGTCTTGCCGGCCAAACTCCCGGCCTTGCTCGTAAACGGTTCCGCCGGTATCGCCGTAGGTATGGCTACCAATATTCCTACGCACAACTTGGGCGAAGTCTGCGACGGTATTATTGCTTACATCCACAACCCCGACATTTCCACCAAGGAAATGATGAAGATTATCAAGGGGCCGGATTTCCCCACGGGTGCTATCATCCGCGGTACGAAGGGTATTTACGAATACTTTGAAACGGGCCACGGCAGTGTAAAAGTGCAGGCCAGCACCGAAATTGAAGAGCGCAAAAACGGCCGCGAAGCCATTATCGTAACCGCTATCCCGTATCAGGTAAACAAAACCGCGCTTATTGAGAGCATTGTCGCCCTCGTACGTGATAAAAAGGTTACCGATATTTCCGATATCCGCGACGAGTCGGACAGACGCGGTATGCGCCTGGTAATTGAAGTAAAACGCGACGGCAACGCCCAAGTGGTGTTAAACCACCTCTTTAAGCATACCCAGTTGCAAACCTCCTTCCCGGTGAATATGTTGGCGATTGTGGACGGCCGCCCGCGCGTGCTGTCTCTTAAAGAAGTAATGAAGGCCTATGTAAAGCACCGCCAAGAAGTTATTACCAACCGCACGAAATTTGATTTGAATAAAGCGCAAAGACGTGAACACGTTTTGAACGGGTTACTCGTGGCTATTGCCAATATGGACGAAGTCGTCGCCATTATCCGCAAAGCCAAGGACCCGACCGAAGCCAAATTTACGTTAATGCAGCGCTTTAACTTGTCCGAAGTGCAGGCGCAGGCCATTTTGGATATGCGCTTACACCAGTTGACTCAACTGTCCGCGCTCGCGATTGAAAACGAACGCAAGGACTTGCTCAAACTGATTGCGGAATTGCAGGATATTTTGGGCAACCCGCAACGCATTTTGGATATCATCGTAGAAGAACTTACGCAGTTAAAGAAAGACTACAACGACCCGCGCCGCACCGAAATCGGCCCGGATATGACGGACTTCTCTATGGAAGATTTGATTGAGAAGGAAGATGTAGTCATCACCATTTCCAACGACGGCTACGCCAAACGCATCCCGCTCTCTACATACAAGAGCCAGAACCGCGGCGGAAAGGGCATTATCGGCAGCAAGACGAAAGAGGAAGACTTTATGGAACACTTGTTTGTAACGTCTTCTCACTCTACTATTTTGCTGTTCACCAACCGCGGCCGCGTATTTGCGTTGCGCGCCTTTGAAATTCCCGAAGGCAACCGTATGTCCAAGGGTAAGGCGATTGTCAACCTGTTGCAACTGACGGGCGAGGAAAAAGTAACCGCCGCTACCGCCATTGAAACGTTTGACAAAGAACATTGCGAAAATACGTACCTGACGATGTGCACCCGCTTGGGCACCATTAAGCGTGTGGCCTTGGGCGAATTTGCCAACATCCGCCGCTCCGGCATTATTGCTATCGGCTTGGAAGAAGGCGACGTGCTCGTCGGCGTACAGACCACGCACGGCAAATCGGATATTTTGATTGCCACCAAGAACGGCAAATCCATCCGCTTTGACGAAAACCAAGTGCGCTGTATGGGCCGCCCGGCCAAGGGTGTGCGCGCCATTAACTTAGGCGCCGGCGACGTAGTGGTGGGTATGGAACAGGCCCCCAACGACGAACCGCAGCCCGATGTGCTCTCCGTCTGCGAAAACGGTTTTGGTAAACGCACGGAATTTAGCGAATACAAACGCCAGAACCGCGGCGGTATGGGTGTAATTACCATTAAAACCAGCGCGCGCAACGGCTCGGTAGTGGGCATTAAACTGGTGGACGAAACGAAAGACTTGATGATTGTAACCGAAAAGGGTATGACCATCCGCGTCCGCTGTGCCGATATCCGTTCCGTCAGCCGCAACTCCCAAGGGGTTACGCTGGCCAAAATGGACGAAGGCGACAAAATTGCCCGTATCGCTCCCGTCGTCAAAGACGAGGAAGAAGCCGAATCGGACGAAAAATAAGCCGCTAACGGATTAGATTAAAAACCCCGGTGGTGTTATAAGCCTGCCGGGGTTTTTGCGTGGTAAAGGAGTCTTTGTATTGTGTAATGTTTGTGGTTATTATGGGGCCCGCATACGAGAGGAAACCCAGAATAAAATAAGGTTTTTTCTAATAAACAGACTGGATCCCGGGTCCACGCCCGGGATGACAAATAGCAAAGGCCTTTATTTTTATAAATGACCAACGACCCAAGCAGTAGGTCCTGAAACGAG
>CAVKWQ010000009.1:0-37015 GCA_963660385.1 Muribaculaceae bacterium | reverse complement strand
CGCGAAGGTGGCCATACGGTAGGCGCTGGCGTTGTAACCAAAATTATTGAGTAGTTTTACTGCTTAATGTACAAAAAGGGGACCGAACAACCGGCCCCCTTTTTGTTATAATACAGATATGAAGAAATGTATTTTTGTTTTATTTGCCGTATTGGCGCTAACGGCTTGCGGTACAAGCCACAAACGCCATATGAACGAAATTTTTGCACACTATATAGAGCGCGTGCACGTTTCGTGTGAGGACGACAGCCAATGTGTGGCGGTAATGAAATCCTGCCGCTATCCCAAGTGGGGCTATGCGGCCATTAACCGTATGGAACTGGCGGATTTTAACCGCGTGCGCGAGGCCGATTGGTACACCCGTTGTAAAAAGCAGCCGGACACCTCTCATATTAAGACCGTCTGCCGCCAAAACCGCTGTGAAGTGGCAGAGTAGTAATTTCCTTTTTGATAAAAAAATCCCGGCCTGATGACCGGGATTTTAACAATAGAGCCAATTAAATATCGTTGTTTATATCCAGCCTTGCCCACTTAAAGATTTCCGTACGGAGGGATAACACCTTTTTCTCCAACCGTTGTTTACTGTACCAAATAATATAAACTGTCGGTGGCAACGGGCTTCCCAAACCGGGCGCAAAATTTACGGGAAGCCTCTTTGTTTGACGAGTTGAGGCGGCAGTAAATTTGGCAGGGCTCCAATACGCCGCTTCCTTGTGGAAATACGTCAAACGCAACCAACTTATAGTGCGAAGCAATATTATAGTTACCGTCTGTCATATAAAAATTAAAATCTTGGCGTCCGCTTTGGCAGGAAAGCAGATTGTTTTTACTCCCGTTGACAGCGCACCCGGAAGAAATATCTATATCCAAATTCGTAAAATCAGATGTCCACTCGCCATTTGCCATTATATATGCTTGTTGGGCCTGGCAGGCGGCTTTTAGTTTGGGGAATATATATCCTGTTACACGGGTTTTGTCCACCACCGCCTCATATTGCGGCAAGGCTACGGCCGATAAAATGCCGATAATCAGCACGACTACCAACAGTTCTATAAGAGTAAACCCCGAGCGGGGGGAGAATTGCTTTTGTGTTATCATACGGGCTCCTGTTGTTTCTGGAACCCAAAGAAAAACGGCTGCCTATCTTGCGCCAGAGCAAGTGCCGCAAGTATAAACAGCCGTAGTCTGCCGCCAAAAAGGCGGCAAACATTTGGCACAAGAAAAAGGGGTTATAAGGCCCTTTCTCTTGCGCCTCTAATCGGCTGTTTTTGGACTTGCTCTGGATTACGCTAGTAATGCCGCCGTGTTCCGCACACGGTTCCAAAAACAGATAAATTTTTATTTTTACAACACTTTAAGTATAACAAATTTAAAAGCCCCAGTTTGGTATAATATAAATAATCACTATATAAGGAGTCAAACCAATGAATATCAAATTGTTGGGGTTATTGGGTGTGGTACTTTTTGTGGCGGGTTGTGCGGCCACGGAACAGGCGGCTTCGCCTATTAACGTAAAGGCCAAAACGTATGCCGAAGCGTTGCAATCGGCGGATAAGTCTTGCCGCGTGGACGAGGATTGCACCTCGGTCGGCAAAGGCTGCTGCCCGTGCGCGGGTAATGAAGCCGTCAATAAAGATGCCGCTAAATTGCTCAAACAACGCTTAAATAAAGAGTGCGCCCAAGCCGTTTGCACCTTGCAAATGTGTTATGTGGAAATCAATACGTCCTGCCAAAACGGGACTTGCGTGGGTACGCCCAAGCCGATGAAGGACTATTTTGCCAAATAAGGAGAAATAAATGAAGAAGATTCTAATCGTATTAGCCTGCGCCGCCGCTTTGGGCGCTTGCACCTCTACCGGGGCGGGGATTAACGCCACTCCGGCTAAACTAACCAAAGCCGTAGCCGCGGCAGACAGAACCTGCCAAACGGATGCGGATTGCGTAGCCGTCCAAAAGGGTTGCTGCCCCTGCGCGGGTTTTGAAGCCGTAAATAAAACGGCGGCCGCCAAGGTTCAAAAGGTGTTTGAAAACACCTGTGCCAATGCCGGTTGCACGCGCGAAGCCTGCTACACCCGCATTACCACCTCTTGCGTAAATAAGGTTTGCACGGGCAAACTGATTGCGCCCAAAGCGGTGGCTTTTTAAGGCGGAAAGGTTTTTGGGCCCGGTCCCAAAACGGGGCCGGGCGCTGTATTGTGGGGTCCGACGAAGAAACCCTTTACAATACAAGACGGATATTATACAATATATATAAGCGAATTTTAGGCGTTATGCAAAGAAACGAAATGGTGAAAAACGTGAGTATTTGTATAGCGCAAAAGCCCACTAATTTGGTATAATAAAATGTACTGAATTGGACGAAAGGCAGGAAATTCCACACCGGCTCGTCGGAGAAAGCGACCCGGGGGAGGAGTTTCTGCCGAATAATTTTTTTGTAAAAAACATTTAAGGAAAACCAAAAATGGTAGAAAAAACAGAAAAAAAGGCGAAAGTATTGAGCCAAGAAAGAATCCGCATTAAATTGCGTTCTTACGATCACCGTATGTTGGACGCCTCGGTTTCTCGCATTGTGGAAACCGCACAAAAAACGGGCGCCATCGTGGCGGGTCCTGTTCTTCTCCCGGTTCGGATTAAGAAGTACACCGTGCTTCGCTCTCCCCATACCGATAAAAAGAGCAGAGAACAGTTTGAAATGCGTATTCACAAAAGACTCATTGATCTGAAAAGTCCCACCTCCAAGACCGTTGACGAGTTAATGAAATTAGACTTGCCGGCCGGCGTGGACGTGGCAATCAAAAGCAACTAACAGGAAACCTGATAGAATATGACTGAAGAAATCAAAAACGCTGCTGGTGCCCAAGAGGCAACCCCCGTTGCTGAAGCGGCCAAAGCAGAAACTGTCAAAGAAGCCCCGGCTACGTTTCGTTTCGTAATCGGCGAGAAAGTGGGTATGACCCAACTCTTTGATGAAAAAGGCAACCTTCACGGTGTGTCCGTTGTAAAAGCGGGTCCGTGCAAAGTTGTACGTGTCAGAACCCAGGATAAAGACGGCTACAACGCCGTTTGCGTGGGTTTTGGCGAAGTGAAAGAAAACAAACTTAACAAACCTGAACTCGGTTATTTCAAAAAAGCCAATGTGGCGCCGGTCAAACATATGAAGGAATGCCGTGTGGCCGACGTAAATGGTTTTGAAATTGGTCAAGTCATTTCACTTGAAAAGATTTTTAAACCCGGCGACTATGTGGACGTCCAGGGGAAAATTAAAGGCCACGGTTTTGCCGGTGCGATGAAACGCCACGGCTTCGCTGGTCAGGCTGATTCCCACGGTGCGTCTGACAGATGCCGCGCTCCGGGTTCCTTGGGCTCCCGCCGCTCTTTGGGTAAAGTACTTTCCGGTCAGCGTATGGCTGGCCACTATGGTACCACCACCCATACCGTCGCCAAGATTGAAGTTGTGAAAGTGGATAACGAAAACGGTCTCTTGTTCCTTAAAGGCTCTGTGCCGGGTGCGAGAGGTTCTATCGTCTCCGTCTTGGAAACTTCCAAATACAAAAAACACTATGTGGCGCCTGTGCAGCATAAAGTGTCTGCCTCCAAAGCCGCCAACAAGAAGTAAGGACTTTGACCCATGGAAACTAAAGTTTTAGATATTAAAGGAAAAGAAAAAGGGACCTGCGCTCTGCCGGACAGTTTATTTGCCGTCAAAGCCAACCCTACGTTCCTGCACGAAGTCATCACCGCCTTTTTGGCCAACCAAAGACGCGGCACCGCTGATGTGAAAACCCGCAGCGAAGTGTCCGGCACCGGCAAGAAACCGTGGAAACAGAAAGGTACCGGCCGCGCCCGTCAGGGCAGTTTGCGCGCCGTGCAGTTCCGCCACGGCGGTATCGCTTTTGGTCCGACCCCGCACTCCTATCGTCAGGATTTGCCGGCCGCCAAACGCAGAACCGCTTTGGCTATGGCTCTTTCCACCAAACTCGCCGAAGGCAACTTGGTGGTCTTGGACTCTTTGACCTTCAAAGAACCCAAAACCAAAGCCTTTGCCGCTGTAATGGAAACGTTAGCCGCCGGCCGCAAACCGTTGGTGCTTGATAACTTTGCCGACGAAAATGCCGCTTTGGCCTGCCGCAATATGGAAGGTTTAACCCATATCCCGACGCAGGACATCAACGCCTACGTGGTGCTCAACAGTTCCAAAGTCATTTTGACCAAAGACGCTGTTGAAAAACTGTGCGATACCTTCGCCAAGGAGACGAAATAATGTCCCGCACGTATGAAACGTTAAAAAAGCCCCTTTTGACTGAAAAAAGTCTTATTGAAAGAGACACGCATAACCGCTACGGCTTCGTAGTGGCCAAAACCGCGTCCAAGGGCGAAATCAAAACCGCGGTGGAAAAAATCTTTAATGTAACCGTTACCAAAATCAACACCATTAACGTAACGGGCAAAACCCACCGTATGGGTCGCTTTGAAGGTAAAAGACCTGATTACAAAAAGGCCTTTGTTACCTTGAAAGAAGGCGATAAAATTGAAGTGGTGGAAGCCGCTTCAAAGTAGCGAAAGGAGAAACTACTAACTATGCCTATTAAGTCATTTAGACCTTACACCCCTTCCCGCAGAACGATTACGGTTTCGGATTATTCCGATATCACCAAGACCACTCCGGAGAAGAGTTTAACCAAAGGTCTGCGCAAAACCGGCGGCAGAAACAACACCGGTATGATTATGGTTCGCCACATTGGTGGTGGCCACAGACGTGCTTACAGACAAATTGATTTTAGAAGAGAAAAATACGGCATTCCGGCCAAAGTCGTATCCATTGAATACGATCCGAACAGAAGCGCCCGTATTTGTCTTTTAAATTACGCTGACGGCGAAAAGAGATATATTCTCCATCCGCTCGGCGTACAGGTGGGCGATGTGTTGATGTCCGGCCCGGCCGCTGATATTAAAGTGGGTAACTGCCTTGCTCTTAAAAATATTCCCGAAGGTACTTTTATCCACGCGATTGAATTGAAAGTTGGCAAAGGCGCCCAGTTGGCTCGCAGCGCGGGCAGCCAGGCCCAACTTATGGCCAAAGAAGCGGACTACGCCCATATCAAAATGCCGTCCGGTGAAATTCGCTTGGTTCCCAGCGCTTGCTGCGCGACGATCGGCCAAGTGGGCAACATTGACCACGGCAACGTCGTAATCGGCAACGCCGGCAGAAACAGACATCGCGGCGAAAGACCTACCGTACGCGGTAGCGCTATGAACGCGGTTGACCACCCGATGGGCGGCGGCCGTGGGCACGGTAAAGGCGGAAATATTCCGCGCTCTCCGTGGAACCAGCAGACTCGCGGTCTGAAAACTCGCTCCACCAAAAAAGCGTTCGGCTGGATGATTGTCAGCGACAGAAGAAAAAACAAGGTTAAGTAATTATGGGAAGATCAACTAAAAAAGGTCCGTTCGTGGATTTAAACCTGTTGGAAAAAGTTCAGGCGATGAACGCCTCCAACGAAAAGAAACCTATCAAGACGTGGGCAAGAGCCTGCACCATCGTGCCGGAATTCGTGGGACACACGTTTCTGGTGCACAATGGCAGAAAATTTCTTCCCATTTACGTTTCCGAAAGAATGGTAGGATACAAACTCGGTGAATTTTCTTTCACTCGTTTGTTCAAAGGTCACGGTGGTATGACGAAAGATTCCACCGCCCTGAAATAAGAGTTGAGGATTTGATATGGAAGCTTGTGCAAAAGCTAAATTTCAACGTTTCGGCAGCCGCAAGGTAAACTTGGTGCTGGATCAAATCCGCGGTAAAAACGTCAAGGCGGCGGAGGAAGTTCTTCCTTTCGTAGCCAAACGCACCTCGGATTTGGTGGCCAAAACTTTACACAGCGCCGCCGCTAACCTGGAAGTGAAAGCCGGCAAAAAACTGGATTTCAGCAAAGTCTTCATTAAAGAAGCGTTTGCTAACCTCGGCCCCAGCGGCCACTTGAAAAGAGTACAGCCCGGCCCGCAAGGTCGCGCTATGCCCTATAAGAAAAGTATGTGTCATTTGACTGTCATTGTTACCGACGAAAAAAAGGGAGGTCGCTAATTTATGGGACACAAGATTCATCCCCGGTCAATTAGATTAGGTTATATTCAGGATTGGCGTTCCAGATGGTTCGCCCCCAAGAATATGCCGGCGCTTATTAAAGAAGACTTTGATATCCGCAAAATCATTGACGACAAATTCAAAATGGCGGCTGTCAGTTACGTCGGCATTGAAAGAGCCGGTGCGTTCTTGCGTGTGAATGTTCACACCGCCCGCCCGGGTGTGGTAATCGGCAAAAAAGGCGCCGATATTGAAGCGTTGAGAAAAGAATTGGAAGCCCTTACCGGCAGCAAAACTTTCGTCAACGTGATTGAAATCAAAAATCCGGAAACGGACGCCCAACTGGTAGCCCAGAATATCGCTATGCAACTTGAAAAGCGCGCTCACTACGGCGCCGCTATGAAGAAAGCGATTGAAAAGGCCTTGTCCGGCAAAGCGCTCGGTATTAAAATTATGGTGTCCGGCAGACTCGGCGGCGCGGAAATCGCCCGCACCGAGTGGAAACGCGAAGGCCGCGTTCCGCTGCACACCTTGTGCGCCGATATTGACTACGGTTTCACCGAAGCCAACACCATCAGCGGTAAAATCGGCATTAAAGTCTGGATTTTCAAGAGAACCCACTTCGCCAAATCTCCGAAAGAGATTATGAACGAACTCAAGAAACATCGCGACATGGAAAGCGGTTCCACCGAAGGCGCGACGGAAGTTGCCGCCCCGGCCGTGGAAACCAAATAGAGGACTTTGACTTATGTTAATGCCTAAAAGAGTTAAATATCGCAAGCCATTCAGCGCGCCGCGCATTAAAGGTAATGCCAAGCGCGGTACGGAAGTGGTGTTCGGCGAATTTGGGTTGAAAGCGTTGGAACCCAAATGGATTACCGCCCGGCAGATTGAAGCTGCCCGTATTACCTTGTCCCGCTTCATCAAGAAAAAAGGCAAATTGTGGATTCGCATTTTCCCGGACAAAGCCATTACGAAACACCCCGCCGAAACCCGTATGGGTAAAGGTAAAGGCGCGCCCGAATACTGGGCCGCTGTGGTGAAGCCCGGCAGAATTTTGTTTGAATTGGAAGGCGCTTCCGTGGAAGACACCAAAAAAGCGATGCGTTTGGCTTCCGACAAACTGCCGATTAAGACGAAATTGGTAAGCAGAAGGTAGTTTATGAAAACGAACGAAAAAGAAGCTTTGAAAAAGAAAACGTTGGCCGAACTGAACGAAGCGCTCGGCAAAGCCCAAGAAAAGAAGTTCAACCTTCTTTTCAAACACAGCACCACTCCCATCGCTAACCCGATGGAAATCAGAGCGGTCAGACGCGAAATTGCTCTTTTGCAAACGCTGATCAACCAGAAGAAAGAGCAAAAATAGAGGTTTTAAAAATGGAAAATCAAGAAACCCGTGCTAAAAGAAAGGTCCTCACCGGCGTGGTTGTGTCCGACAAAATGAACAAAACCCGCACCGTTGTGGTGGAACGCCTGGTTCACGACGACCGCTATGGCAAAACGCTCAAAAGAGCGGCCAAATTCCACGCGCACGACGAGGCCAACGAAACCAAAATCGGCGACAAAGTGGAAATTATGAGCACCCGTCCCGTTTCCAAAACGACGAAATGGCGTGTTTCCAAGATTGTGGAAAAAGCCAGAGTTTAGTTTTTAAAAACTACGGAGTTATTAAAGTATGATTCAATTAAGAAGCATAGTCAATGTGGCCGACAATTCCGGCGCGCGTAAAGTGCAGTGCTTTAAAGTGCGCGGTGGCCACCACCGGGATATCGCAACTTTGGGAGATGTCGTGATGTGCTCCGTCAGAGATGCGATCCCTACCTCCGCCATTAAAAAAGGCGACGTAGTCCGCGCGGTAGTCGTTCGCGTGGCCCGCGAAAAAAGAAGAAAAGACGGTTCCTATATTCGTTTTGATGACAACGCTGTTTGCATCATCAACGATAACGGCGAACCCAAAGGCACCCGTGTGTTCGGGCCCATTGCCAGAGAACTCAGAGAAAAGAACTTTTTGAAAATCATTTCCCTGGCTCCTGAGGTGGTATAGAGTATGATTATCAAGAAGAAAGATACCGTGCTGGTTTTGGCCGGCAAGGACAAAGGCAAGAAAGGCGAAGTGAAATCCGTCAACCCGGGCAAAAACAAAGTAGTAGTTGCCGGCGTGAATATGATTTCCAAACACACCAAGCCTACTCAAAATAAGCAAGGCGGCATCATCCAGATGGAAGCGGCGTTGGATGCTTCTAACGTAGCGGTCATCTGCGGTAAATGCAAAAAAGCGATGACGCCCAAAGTGCAAGTTTCGGCCGACGGTAAAAAAGTACGCGTTTGCCGCAAATGCAACGAGCCGATCATTTAATCCAGGTAAGAGAAAATGACTAAGAAAGAAACGAAAAACGTAACGAAGGCGCCCGAGGGATATACTCCTCGCTTGCAGGCCCTTTATAAAGAAAAAGTGCTTCCGGCCTTGCTCAAAGATATGGGTGTAAAGAGCCCGATGGCTGCGCCGAAACTCACGAAAATCGTGATCAACATCGGTGTAAAAGATGCCCGTGAAGACATTAAAGCGTTGGAAGTGGCCAAAGAAGATTTGACCGCCATCGCTGGTCAGGCTGCCCAAGTAAGACGCGCCAAAAAATCCATCTCTAACTTTAAACTTAGAGAAGGTATGCCTATCGGCGTGCGCGTAACGCTGCGCGGTGCGAGAATGTATGAATTTATGGAACGCTTCATTATGATCGCCTGCCCCCGTATCCGCGACTTCCAGGGTTTCAACCCGAGTTTTGACGGTAAAGGCAACTTGAACCTGGGTATTAAAGAACATTATATTTTCCCGGAAATTGATGTGGAAAAATCACCCAAAGCCCACGGTATGAACATTACGTTCGTTACCACGGCCGGCAACGATAAAGGCGGTCGCCTGCTCATGGATTATATGGGTATGCCCTTCCGCAAATCGGCTACTAAATAAGAGGACTAAAACTTTATGGCTACTAAAGCATGGGTTGCAAAAATGGCTAAGGACCAAAAGTTCGCCGTGCGCTATCACAACAGATGCCAAATCTGTGGCCGCGCAAGAGGTTACTACCGCGACTTCGGTCTCTGCCGTATCTGCCTGAGAAAGATGGCACACCAGGGTTTAATCCCGGGTCTTAGAAAATCGAGCTGGTAATTTACAGGAGGAGGTATCGCTTTCGGGCCAACTCCGCAACAGGAAAGTGGCTTGGGACGATAACCTAGAATATGGATCCAATCGCAGATTTCTTAACCAGAATAAGAAACGCCAATATGAAGAAAAAAGAAAAAGTGGATATCCCTTTTTCTAAAATCAAAACCGAAATTGCGCGCATCCTCAAAGAAGAAGGATACATCGCCAATTTCAAAGCCGTCCACAACGAAACCAAGGGCGGCGTGGTAAGAGTATTTTTGAAATACACGCCGGAAAACGAATGCGTAATCCAGGGCCTCAAAAGAGTGTCCAAACCGGGTTCCCGCGTATATAGCGCTTACAACAATATTCCGAAAGTTCGCGGCGCTTTTGGTATTTCTATTCTTTCCACTTCCAAAGGCTTAATGACCGACGCGCAAGCCAAAGCCGCCAAAATCGGCGGTGAACTTTTGTGCCAGGTCTGGTAAGGGGGGAATATGAGCAGAATCGGTAAAAAATTTATCAATATTCCCGCTAAAACCAAAGTGGAAATTAAAGAGAACATCATCACCGCTACCGGCGCTTTGGGCACCTTGTCCTACACCGTGCCGGAAGGCGTAACCCCGAAATTGGACGGGGCCGTGTTGACCTTCTCCATCCCGGAAAACCGTGTGAAAGAACTTAACGCTATCCACGGCACCACCCGCGCGAACGTCTTCAATATTATTGAAGGTGTTACGAACGGTTTCTCCAAAACCTTGGAAATCAACGGTTTGGGTTACCGCGCGAACGTGGCCGGACAAAAACTCAATTTGGAATTGGGTTTCTCTCACCCCGTCAATTTGGATATCCCCGCTGGCCTTACGGTCGTGGTGGATCCGAAATCCGGCGCGGTAACGATTAAAGGCAGCGATAAGTTCAAAGTGGGCGATTTCGCGGCCAAAATCAGAAGAATCAGACCTCCGGAACCCTACAAAGGCAGCGGTATTAAATACCAGGGCGAACACATTGCCCGCAAAGCCGGTAAGACTGCGGCGGGAGGTAAATAATTATGGCTACTAAGCAAGAAAGATATCAATTCAGAAAGGACCGCAGCCGCGGCCACCTGTTGAAAAACGGTGCGCACCGCCCGCGCCTTTCGGTGTACAGAAGCTTGAAATACATCTATGCCCAAATTATTGACGACAACACCCACAGCACGTTAGTGTCTGCCACGACGTTGTCCAAAGAATTTGAAGGCAAGTTTGACACCTCCGCCAAGAGTATTGAAGCCGCCAAGGCCTTGGGCGCTGCTATTGCCAAGAAAGCGCTTGAAAAAGGTATCAGCGAAGTAATGTTTGACCGCGGCGGACGCGTGTACCACGGCAGAATTAAAGCGCTTGCTGATTCCGCCAGAGAAGCAGGATTGAAATTCTAAGACAGGTGAATTTAATGTCCAATGAAACGCTAGTTAAAAGCGATAACAGAAAAGAAGCGAAAGGCAAAAGAGCCGAGTTTCAAAAAGCAAGACCGCTCGCCGAAGGCAAAACGACGGTCATCCACGTAGCCAGAACGGCCAAGGTAGTAAAGGGCGGTAAACGCTTTGGTTTCCGCGCGTTGGTCGTGGTCGGTAACGGTATGGGCAAAGTGGGCGTTGCTATTGGCAAGGCAAACCAGGTTCAGTTGGCTATCGCCAAGGCTGAATCTCACGCGAGAAAACATATGATTACGTTCCCGATCGTGGGCGAAACGATTCCGCACGAAACCATCGGCAAGTTCGGTGCTTCTTCCGTGTGGATGAAACCCGCGGCCCCCGGTACCGGTGTAATCGCCGGCAGCGGTGTGCGCCTCTTGTTTGAAGCCGCCGGTATCAAAGACGTGCTCGCCAAGAGTTTGGGCAGTTGCAATCCTTGCAACCTCGTGTATGCCACTATGGAAGCGTTCAAACAACTCAAAAGCAAAGAAGCTGTGAACGTTATCCGCGGCAAGGCTGAAAAAGCCGCCGCCGAAGCCCCGAAAGCCGAAGCGCCCGTTGAAGCAGCCAAGGCCGAATAGTTTTGTGGAGAGAATAAAATGGTAACTTTAAATAAACTTTTCCCTAAACATGGGTCTAGAAAAGCCAAAAGACGCTTGGGCCTCGGCCCGGGCTCTGGTTTGGGCAACTACTGCACCAAAGGTATGAAAGGGCAGACTTCCCGCTCCGGTAACAGCCGCAAGGAAAGCAAAGAAGGCGGTCAGATGCCTCTTATCCGCCACACGCCGAAAAGCGGTTTTTCCAATAAAGACTTTGCCAGACGTTACGATTATGTAAACCTTGGCTCTTTGGAAAAAGCGTTTGCGGCCGGTGCGGAAGTAACCCCCGAAGCCTTGAAAAAAGCGGGCATCATCCACGATGTTACCCGTGTCAAAGTGTTGGCTAACGGCGCTTTGACCAAGGCCTTGAAAGTGTCTGCTCACGGTTTTTCTGCCACCGCCAAAGCGGCGATTGAAAAAGCCGGCGGCACCGTAACCGTGCTTGAACAGAAGACCAAATAATGGCTAACAACACAGTTGCAAATATCTTTAACGCCCCCGAACTCAAGAAGAGACTCCTCTTCTTGATCGGGGCGTTGGCTGTTTTCCGGATTGCGGCTGCAATCCCAATACCCGGTATCAATGCGGATGTTTTGAAACAACTCTTTGCTGCCCACCAGAACGGTATTTTAGGTTTTATGAATATCTTCTCGGGCGGTGCGTTGGGTAAATTCTCCATTTTGGCCTTGGGTATTATGCCGTACATCAACGCGTCCATTATTATGGGGCTTGTTCGCGGGGCGCACATTTTCCCCGCGTTGGACAGAATGCATAAAGAGGGCGAATCCGGCAGAAGAAAAGAAAACCAGATTACCCGTATTTTTGCACTGTTCCTGGCCGTTTTGCAAGGCGCTATGATGACCTTCGCCATCACGAAAGTGGAAGGCGCAGGCGGCGTATCGGCGGTAGTCAATCCGTCGTTTATGTTTTTTGTAACCACCGTGCTGACCCTCGCGGCCGGTACGATGTTTGTTATGTGGTTAGGCGAACAGATTACGGAAAAAGGGGTGGGCAACGGTATTTCGCTCATCATTTTTGCCGGCATCGTGGACCGCTTGCCCAGTGCCATTATGGAAGTCGTCAACCGCGTGAAAACGGATGAAATGGATTTCTTTATGGCCTTGGTAATCTTTGGTGCGGCGATTGTAATTACCGCGTTAGTGGTATGGCTGGAAACGGCCCAACGCCAAATCCCGGTTCAGTACGCCAAACGCCAGGTAGGGAATAAAACCTATGGCGGGCAGACCAGTTATCTGCCGCTTAAAATTGACCAGAGCGGCGTGATTGCTGTAATCTTTGCGTCCTCTGTTATTTCCTTGCCGCTGACGATTGCCAGTTTTAACCAAGAAGCCCCGTGGGCGCAGAAACTGTTGGAAGCGATGAACCGCAGCAACGGTTGGTATATGTTGATTTTCTCCGCGCTCATTATTTTCTTCTGCTATTTCTACAATTCTATGACGATTAACCCGTCCGACTTGGCAGATAATATGAAGAAATGGGGCGGCTTTATCCCGGGTATTCGCCCCGGGGAACCGACCAAAAACTACATTGAGTGGGTAATGAACCGCTTGACGTTCTGCGGCGCCATCTTTGTATGTTTGGTGGCTGTCTTGCCGGATTTCTTCCGTGCGGAATTTAACGTGGACTTTTACTTCGGCGGTACGGCTCTGCTCATCGTCGTTGGCGTCGCGTTGGATACCGTCGGTCAAATCCAAGCCCATCTTTTGGCCCGCAATTACGAGCCGTTGATGAAGGGAAGCAAGAGAATCAAAGGCCGCTGGTTCAACGTCCAGTAATTTCGTATTTTTGGGGGATTTCGGTGTTGCCCCTTCTTTCGCATAGCAGGTACAGTATGCTTCAAGAAGGTGCGCCTGGAAATCCCCTCAAAAATCCAAAATTACTCATTAAGTTTTGAGTTTTCTCAAAATCTTAAAAAATTAGTATCAGTTGTTTTGTTGTTTTTCGCAAATTATTTTGTGTTTGGCTCCACAGGGGCGAAACGCAAAGTAGTTTGAAAGACAGGAAGGATTTTTAACGTGAATATTGTTTTAATGGGCTGCCCGGGTGCCGGTAAAGGCACGCAGTCGGCCAAATTGCAAGATGAATTTCAGTTGAAGCACATTTCCACCGGGGACGTTCTCCGTGCGGAAATTGCTTCCGGTTCCGAACTCGGCAAAAAGATTTCCGGCATTATTGAAAACGGAAACCTGGTGCCGGACGAACTGATGATTTCTATGTTGGAAAACATCGTCAGATCTACCGATAAAGGTATCATTTTTGACGGGTTTCCCCGCACGGTGGCGCAGGCCGAAGCGTTGGATGCGATGATGAAACGCCTCGGGCGCGAAATTACGGAAGTAATTATGATTGACTTGCCGGAAAGCGAAGTCGTCAGCCGCATTACCTCCCGCCGCCAATGCAAAAAATGCGGTGCCATTTTGCACGTCAACCCGGAAGCCCCGCTTACCAAATGCCCGGCTTGCGGCGGTGAATTATACACCCGTGCAGACGATACCGCCGAACACGTCAAACGCCGCTTGGAAGTGTATCACAACGATACCTTGCCGGTAAAGAATTATTATTTGAACAGCGGTAAATACGTAGAAATCAAGGGTAACCAAACCCCCGAAAAAGTTTTTGAAGACATTGTAAATGTCATCAAGAAGGCAAAATGATTGAAGTAAAAAACGATAGCGAACTCCAAAAGATGCGTGAAGCCGGCAAAGTAACGGCGGCGGTCCTCAAACTGATGACCGAACTCGTTAAACCGGGCATCTCCACGCTGGAATTGGACGCCGCGGCCGAAAAGACGATCCGCTCCTTCGGGGCGACACCGCTCTTTCTCGGTTATTATGGCTTTCCGGGCACCATTTGCGCTTCCGTCAATGAAGAAGTCGTGCACGGAATCCCAAAAAAAGATAGAATATTAAAGAGTGGTGATATTATCAGTATAGATACAGGGGCCCGCCTTGACGGCTTCTGTTCTGATGCCGCAATCACCCTCGGCGTGGGAGAAGTTTCTGACGAAGCCCAAAGACTGATGGACGTTACCAAAAAGTCTTTATATAAGGCAATCGGGCAAGTCAAACCCGGCAAACGTCTTGGCGACGTGGAGCACGCGGTGGAAACTTTTGCCAAGCAAAACGGCGTAGGCGTCGTGCGTGATTACTGCGGGCACGGTATTGGCCGCAATATGCACGAAGAGCCCAGTATCCCGAACTTCGGTAGACCGGGCACGGGGCCGCTCTTGGAAAAGGGTATGGTCCTGGCAATAGAGCCTATGCTTACTGCGGGAACTTATAGAGTCAGGGAGTTGGATGACGGTTGGACCGTGGTTACGGCGGACGGTAAGTATGCTGCCCACTTTGAACACACGGTGGCCGTTACGGCTAACGGCAGTGAAATTTTCACGGCCTTTGAATAATCTCACGCCGGCGCTTTTTGGATGGTTCAAAAGGGCGCGGCGGATGTTTGTTCTAAATTTATCCGAACTCGGAGTCGTATGAGCGATAAGATAGAAATTGAAGGTAAAGTCTTGGAATCGCTGCCCAATGCGATGTTTAAAATTGAAATACCGGGCGGCAAAATAATTCTGGGACATATATCCGGCAAAATGAGAGTTCATCATATAAGAATTCTACCGGGCGACAAGGTCAGACTGGAATTGTCTCCTTACGATTTGACCCGCGGCAGAATAACTTATAGGGAGAAATAAATGAAAGTCAGAGCCAGTGTAAAAAAGATATGTCAGAAATGCAAAATCATTAAGCGCAACGGCGTAGTCCGTGTGGTTTGCGAAGTCGCGAAGCACAAACAACGCCAAGGTTAATTTAAGGAGTTTTAGAAGAATATGGCTAGAGTCGCAGGTATTGATTTACCTAAAAATAAAAGAATTGACGTCGCCCTGGAATACATTTACGGCATCGGCAAGAAAAACGCCAAAGACGTGCTTGCCAAATTGAACGGCCAGATTGATCCCGCCACCCGCGTGAAAGACTTGACCGAACAGCAGGCCGGTTTGCTCAACACCATTTTGCAGAAAGAATACAAAGTGGAAGGCGAACTCCGCCGCGAAGTGGCGCAAAACATTCACCGCGCCATTGAAATCGGTTCCTATCGTGGCCAGCGCCACCGCCGCAACCTGCCGGTCCGCGGTCAGCGCACCAAAACCAACAGCAGAACCCGCCGCGGCAGAAGAAAAACCGTGGGTGCTAAAACCAAATAACTTTTAATATTAGGAATTTAAACATATGGCAGAAGAAAAAGTAACAACGGCCCCGGCCGCGCAAGCGCCGGCGGCGAAAGGAAAGAAGAAAAACGCCAAAGCGCCGGTATTCGGCGTGGTGCATATTTACTGCTCGTTCAACAACACGATTGTAACTGTTTCGGACGACAAGGGCAACACGATTGCTTGGTCCACCGCCGGTTCTCACGGCTTTAAAGGCACCAAGAAGAGCACTCCGTTTGCCGCGCAAATCACCAGCAACAAGGCTGCTGAAAAAGCCGTTGCTATGGGTATGCGCGAAGTAGCCGTAAAAGTTTGCGGCCCGGGCCAGGGCAGAGAAACTGCCGTGCGCGCCGTACAGCAAGCCGGTTTAACCGTGTCTTCCATTAAAGACATCACCCCCATCCCCCACAACGGATGCAGACCGCCCAAAGCCAGGAGAGTATAAGATTTATGTCTAGATATACAGGACCCAGCTGCAAAAAGTGCAGAAAATTAGATTGCAAACTTTTCTTGAAAGGGAGCAAATGCTACACCAACTGCGTCATTGACAAGTTGGCTGCCGTAACCAAACGCGGCGGCAAAGTTAGAAAAGCCAAAGTGTCCGAATACGGTATTCGCTTGCAGGAAAAACAGAAAGCCAGACTTCAATCTGGTATGTCTGAAATTCCGTTCCGCAACTTGTTTGACGCCGCTGCCAAGGCCGAAGGCCAGACCGGTGAAAATTTCTTGCGCAAATTGGAAACCCGCTTGGACAACACCGTCCGCCGCTTGGGTTTTGCCATTTCGCTTAAAGCCGCGCGCCAGTTGGTATTGCACGGATATGTAACCGTAAACGGCAAAGCCGTAAACGTGCCTTCTTACCAGTTGCGCTTGGGCGACAAAGTAACCTTGAACGCCGCCTTGGCCGAAAACGTGGAAGTAAAGAAAGCCTTGACGGATGCCGAAAAGCGCAATCAGCGCCCGAGCTTCTTGGAATACGATGCGGAGAAGATGACCGGCAAACTTTTAAGATGGCCCGACAGAGCGGAAATGTCCTACCCTGTCAACGAGCAGCTCATCGTAGAATACTATTCTAAATAGTTTGGAGGCAATAATGGCTTTTAACGAAATAGTCCTTCCGCAAAAGATTCAACTGGAAGAAAAAACCGCGTCCGACTTTTACGGCAAATTTATTGCCGAACCGTACGAAAGCGGTTACGGTCATACGGTGGGCAACTCCCTGCGCCGGATTTTACTTTCCGGTATGGAAGGCGCTGCTGTAACCGCCGTCAGAATCGCGGGAGCCGTGCACGAATTTAGCACGATCCCCAACGTGCGGGAAGACGTTATCAATATTTTGCTCAATATGAAACGTCTGCGCGTGAAAATGGAAGGCAAAAACCGTGAATATTTGCAGTTGCACGTCGCCAAACCCGGCGTGGTAACGGCTGCGGATATTGAAGAAGCGTCCGGCGTGGAAATTGTCAATAAAGACCTGGCCCTGGCCACCTTGGAAGTGGGCGGCAGCCTGGAAATGGAAATTGAAATTTCCCGCGGCAAGGGTTATGTGCCTGCCGAAGATTTAGCCAAAATTCAGCGCCCTGCCGGGTTTATCCCGGTGGATGCCCTGTTCTCCCCGATTGTGAAGGTTCACTACGATGTGGAACCTGCCCGCGTCGGCCAGAAAACGGACTATGACCGCTTGATTTTGGAAATTACCACCGACGGCACCTTGGCTCCGGCCCGGGCGTTGCACCGTGCAGCGGTATTGCTGTCCAGTTCTTTGCATATTTTCACGATTGAAGGCGAAGACGATTGCGTGGCCACCACCAGCGACGAAGCGGTGGAAGAACCCGTGTCCACGACCGGGGCCGTCGCCGGCGCGAACGTCAATTCCAAATTGGATGAACTGTTAAACCAGTCCATTGAATTTATTGAATTGTCGTCCCGCTCCATTAATTGTCTTAAATCCGAAAATATTAACACGGTCCGCGACTTGGTTAAAATGACCGAAGACGACTTGAAAATGATCAAGAACTTCGGCGCCAAATCTATGGACGAAATCAAAGAAAGACTGGCCGAGATGAAACTTTCGCTCGGTATGAAAATTTAAGGAGTAGTTTTTAGCGTATGATTAAAAATACCGGATACAGAAAATTGGGCAAGACTGCGTCCCACCGCAAGGCTATGCTTAACAATATGGCCACCAGCATTATTCTTCACGAACAAGTGAAGACCACGCTGCCCAAAGCCAAAGAAGTCAGACGCGTGGTGGAAGGGCTCATCACGCTGGCCAAAGCCAACAACGAACGCGCTGCCAAAGACACCTTGAAGGATGCCGCGGCCGTAAAGAAACTGTTTGAAGTGTTGGCTTCTCGCTATGCCAACCGCGCCGGCGGCTTCTGCCGCATTTACCGCGCGGGGCTGCGCCAAGGCGACAACGCCGAAGTGGCCATCGTTAAACTGGTTGAATAGGTGAACGCTTATGGTAATAGACTATCTTGGGGGGCTTTTCTCTTCTGACTTAGGTATGGACCTTGGCACGGCCAACTGTCTGATCTATGTCAAAGATAAAGGCATCGTGCTGCGTGAGCCGTCCGTCGTCGCCGTGGAAAGAGAAACCGGCGAAGTGAAGGCTGTCGGCGCGAAAGCCAAGCAAATGCTCGGCAGAACCCCGGCTAATATTGTGGCCGTGCGCCCGATGAAGAACGGCGTGATTGCGGACTTTGAAGTTACGCAAGAAATGATCCGCTATTTCATCCGCAAGGTCCACAGCAGAAGCAGTCTGTTACGTCCCAGAATTGTGATTGGCATTCCCTCGGACATTACCGGCGTGGAAAGACGCGCGGTAGATGACGCCGCCCGCCAAGCGGGTGCGCGCGAGGTCTATTTGATAGAGGAGCCCATGGCTTCGGCTATGGGCGCCGATTTGCCTATCGCGGAACCGCACGCAAGTATGATTGTTGATATCGGCGGCGGCACGACGGAAGTGGCCGTTATCTCGCTGGGCGGGATGGTGGTTGCCAAGTCCATTGATGTGGCCGGCGACGAACTGACCGAGTGCATCGTGCAGTATTTCCGCAAAAAATACAATCTGATTATTGGCGAAACGACGGCCGAGGAAGTGAAAATCAACCTGGGTTCCGTCTATCCCTTGAAGGAAGAAAAATCAATGGAAGTAAAAGGGCGCGACCAGACACAGGGCCTGCCCCGCACCTTGACGGTAACTTCGGAAGAAATCCGCCAAGCGTTGATGGAGCCGGTGCGCCTGATTATTGACGTGATTAAAAGCACCTTGGAAGAAACCCCGCCGGAATTGGCCGCGGACCTCGTGGATAGAGGCCTTGTGGTGGCCGGTGGCGGAAGCCTGTTAAGAGGCATTACCGAACTGATCCGCAAGGAAACGGATATCCCCGTTCACCGCGCCGCAGACCCGCTTAGTTGCGTGGCCTTAGGTACGGGCAAGTTTTTGGAACAACTGAACGAAAAAGGCTCCCGCTTCTTCGGCTCCCGCGGTAAATCTTTCTAGCAGACGGTTGCAGAAAACCTTTTAGCGGACACAGTTCTTTAAGGGACCGTGTCCGCTTTTTCGTTTTAACAGGGGGATAACCCCCTATACAGATTTGAATTATGTTATCACATAAAAAGAAGTCATCTAAAAAGCAAGCGCCCGGTTCCCGCCGGCGTTTTTTGCTCCCTTTAATTTTTTTATTGGCGTCCTTCCTGCTGATGATTTTACCGCTGGAAGGTTTTGTATCTTCCGTTAAGGCGGTGCTGGCGTATGTTTTCCTGCCGCAGGTGCGCGCGGCGCACGCCACGGCCAAATATGCGGAAAACGTAAACCAAACTGTCCGCGAACTGTTGGACGCCCACCGGGAAAACCGGGAACTCAAACAAGAAATTGAAATGACCAAATTGCTATCGTCCCAGGCCGAGGCCATTTTGGACGAAAACGGCCGCTTAACCGATTTGTTAAAACTCTCCCGCACACACCGTTGGAAGGGTGTATGGGCGAAGGTGGCCTACCGCGAACCTTCCCAATGGAACGCCGTAATTATTGACAAGGGTTTAAAGGACGGTATAACGGAGCGCAGTGCGGTGATTTCTATGGAAGACGGGCACGAGGGCCTGGCAGGCGTAGTGGTGGAAGTTACAGAAAGTACCGCCAAAGTGCTCTTGGTGCGCGACGAGGACTTTTCCGCCGCGGTGTATTTGGAACGCGGCAAAGAGGAAGGCCTTTTAACGGGCAACGGCCCGCGCGCGGTGCGTATTAAATATATTCCCCTTTTAACCCAAGTAGAAAAGGGCGACAAAGTCTATACCGCGGCTACCAGCAGTATCTTTCCGGCGGGCATTTTGGTCGGGCAGGTAAGCGGCGTGCGTGAGGACGAAAGTTTCCAAACGGCCCTTACGGTAGAGGTAACCCCGCTGGTTCGTTCGGCGGCGGTGCGGGAACTATTTGTAATCACGGGGAACGGAGGCAAATAACGTATGTGGAGTTTTGTAAAACTGCTTTTGCTGTTTGTGGCGGCTACGGTATGCCATTGGGCGTTTGCCTCGTTATTTTCGTTCTGGGGGATGAGCGTAAACATTATGTTGGCCTTTACGGCGGCCTTTTGTGCGGTGTTAAAGCCGGAGTTTGGCTATTCGGCGGCTTTTGTGTGCGGGCTGTTTTTGGACTTTTTCGGCACCAAACTGTTTGGCAATAACGCTTTTTCCTTTACCGTGGCGGCGTGTATCATTTATGCGCTGGCGGAACGGTTTGATTTTGACGGGATTTTCCCGCAGGTGGTCAGCGTTTTCGGTTTGTCTATTTTAGTCAGCGTGATTAATGCGCTTCTCGTATGGTGGTTCGCTTCCGCCGCGATGTGGCCCGGCTTTTGGAGTGTGCTGGGTGGTGCAGTAATTGGGGCGTTGTTGGCTCCCGCGGTGTTTTGGCTGGTGCGCCGAACCTTAAACGGAGGGGCGGTTTGCCGCCAAAGATAGGATTTTTATATGGCCGTTACCCGGATATTTTTTAACGCGCGTTTAAAGACAATGATGATTTTGGCCGCAGTGGCCGGAACGGTCATTGCGCTGCGTTTGGTGGATATCCAGGTCTTGCGCCATAACGATTATTTAAAAATGGCCGAGCGTAACCGCACGCAGATTTTGTACCAGACGGCTCCGCGCGGGCGCGTGTTCACCGCAGACGGCGTAGCAGTGGCCTCAAATGCCCCGGCATTTAGTTTTTATTACCTTTCCGCAGGACGCAAGGACCCTGAATATTTAAACCAATTGGCGCACGATTTGGCCCCGCATTTAAAGATGAGCGAAGAAGAAGTGCTCAAAAAGGTGGAACAAGGGGTCAAAACGGGTAAAGCCACCTTGTTGGCCGAAAACCTTTCCACCAAAAGTACAATGGCCTTGCAGGAACTCCAACTGTACTATCCCGGCGTATATTTGATTGAGGAAACCAAGCGCAGTTATCCCTTTGGCGGGTTTGCCAGCCACCTCATCGGCTACATTGGCAGTATGGACGAGCGCGAGTGGCAAAAGCGCGACCAAAGTATGGGGTACCGTTTGAACTCCAAAATCGGCAAAAACGGAATTGAAAAGAAATTTGAAAAGGAATTGAAAGGCCACGACGGCGGGGTATATTTGGAAGTAGATTACCGCGGCCGCGTAAAGAGCATTATTCAGGATAAAAAATGGTCGGCCGGGAGCGATGTCTATTTAACCTTGGATTTTGATTTGCAACGCGCGGCGGAGGAAGGCCTGAAAAATTCCAAAACGGGCCGCGGGGCCGCGGTGGCGTTGGACCCGCGCACGGGGGCGGTGCTGGCTTTGGCGAGCGCGCCTGCGTACGACCCGAATATTTTTGTGCAGTACAGCGACGAGGAAAACCCCAAACAATCTAAAAAAATCAACGAATATAACCTCGCCGTACAGGGAATTTATCCGCCCGCTTCCACCTTTAAAATCATTACGTCCGCCGCCGCGTTGGAAGACGGCCATTTGGACGTAAACCGCAAAATAAACTGCCCCGGGCATTACGATTCCGGCCCGCGCGTGTTTAAATGCTGGGGCAAACACGGCCCGGTGGACTTTTTTGACGGGGTCAGCAATTCCTGCGACGTATATTTTTATGTTGTGGCTTCCGAAACCGGGGCCGCCGCGATTGAGCGGGTGGAGCGCAAGTTTATGTTCGGCCGCCAAACGGGTATTGATTTGCCCGGCGAAAAGGCGGGCAATTTGTACGGCCCGACCCGCCGCGCGCGCAACAAAACCTATTGGTTTATCGGCGATACGTTAAATCTGTCTATCGGGCAGGGGGAACTGCTGGTAACGCCCTTAAAAATGGCGCAGTTTGCGGCCGCCGTAGCCAGCCGCGGAAATGTCTATCGCCCGTATTATGTGGAAAAAATCGTCAGCAACCAAACGGGCAAAACCGAAGTGGTGGGCAAAACGGATATTTTGCAAAAGGCCGATTTAAAGCCCAAAACATACGATTTGTTATTTAAAGCCTTGAAACATACGGTGGATGACGGCACCGCGCGGCGCGTGAAAATCAAAGGGTTGGACGTGTATGGCAAAACGGGTACCGCGCAGAACCCGCACGGCAAGGACCACGGTTGGTTTATGGCCTTTGCGGGCAAAGAAGGCGAAGAGCCGACTATTGCGCTGGCCGTATTTGTGGAGTTTGGCGAGGGGGGCAGTTCCGCCGCCGGGCCGATTGCGCGCTCTATGCTGGAAGCCTATTTCCGCCTAAATAAACCCGCGGAAAAGCCCCAACAGAAGCCCCGCTCCGCCGAAGATTATGACGAGTTGTTAAGGAGTGGCGATTAATATGGCCGCATTTCGCAATTTTACTAAAAATTCCAGCCGCAGCCGTTTGGATTATGTGCTGTTCGGCGCAATGATTTTACTGGTGATACTGGGCGCGCTGTGCATTATGTCCGCCGTAAACAGTTTGTCTTTTGCTAACCCCATTGTCCGCACGCACCTGGTGGCCTTGCCGGTGGGGGCTTTGGCGTTTTTTGTGGGGTGGAGTTTTAACTATCAAATCTTTGATGAACAATGGAAGTACCTCTACGGTTTTATTTTGGCCCTGCTGGTGGGGGTGCTGTTGTTCGGGTCTTACCAGCGCGGTTCGCGCTCGTGGTTTGTGTTGCCCTTTTTCTCTATGCAGCCTTCGGAAATCTGCCGCGTGGCCACCATTTTGGCCGCCGCCGCATTTTTGGACAGACGCGGGCAGCGTATCCGCGACGTTTCCACACTCTTTGGCTTGGGGGCGCTTTTGGTGCCTGTTTTTGGCCTGATTATGATGCAGCCGGACTTTTCGTCCGTGGTGGTTACGTTCCCGGCTATTTTGGTATTGCTTTATTGTACGGGCGTAAATGTGTTCTATTTGGGTTTAATCGGCCTTTTTGCAGGTGTGGCGGGGTTTTTTACGATTGCCTGGACGTATATCTATCTCCACCCGGATTTGCAGGAATATTGGCTGGTGCGCGCTTTTTATGATTTGGCGCATAACGGCTGGTATATGGCGGGATTTTCCGTATTGGTAATTGTGCTGGGGTATGCGGCTTGGTGGTTTTTTAAGCAGTTGCGTATGTTACTGCCGTCCTTTTACTTTGTGCTGGCTACTTTGGTAGTGTTGGCGGGGCTGTTTGGCGGGATATTTGTGGACCACCAAATGAAGCCGCACCAAAGAAAACGCGTAGAAACCTTTTTGGCCCCCAAGTCCGACCCGCGCGGCGCGGGGTATAACGTCTTGCAGGCGCAAATTGCTATGGGCGCGGGCGGCGTTTTCGGCTCGGGACTCTTTTCGGGAACCCAGTCGCGCCTGGGGTTCGTGCCAGAAAAACACACGGACTTTATTTTAGCCGTGGTGGGGGAAGAACTCGGCCTGTGGGGGACGCTACTTGTGTTGGGGCTCTATTTACTCATTTTATGGAGAATAATCGTAGTGGCGTACAGTTCAAGCGACCGCTACGGTTATTTGGTATGTTCCGGCATATTCGGGATGTTTTTTACCTATATGCTGGTAAACTTTGGGATGCTTATCGGTATTGTGCCGGTAGCCGGGATTCCGCTGCCGTTTATTTCGTACGGCGGGTCCAACTTGGTATCCAGTTTATGGGCATTAGGGGTGGTGCAGTCGGTTTACGCGCGCCGCATACGGGCATAAAAAGATGATAAACACGCCAAAAATTTATAAAATGCGTATAGTGTTCACCTGTGCCGAAAAATCTCCGGCACGGCTGAACACCTTTAACGCCGTGCGCAGTATGGTGCTCGCCAGCGGGTTACCCTACGAACCGGCCAAGGTCAATAAAAATTGGCCCCGGCTTGCGTACGGGCCGGCGCCGTCTATGGGAGTGCGGGCGGAAAGGGAATATTTGGATATTTATTTGCTTTCTGCCGTGCCCGCAGAGCAGGTGCGCAGTTCGCTGGAACAGGCCAAGCCGCAGGGGCTCACGCTTTTGGACGTACAACGCGTGCCCTATGCGCTGCCTTCGGTGCAGAATTTGGCCGCCGCAGCCGTTTACCGGGTGGAAGGAAATTTTGATTTGTTCGCCCCGGATATGACGGCGGAAGATTTCTTTAATGCGGCCCGGGTGGATATTACCCGCCGGGCTGATAACGGGCTGGCACTCGTGCAAAATGCCAAACCGTACATTTGGAAAGCGCAAACCGTTTCCAACCGCGCCGTGCGTTTAACGCTTTTAAACGTGCAAGGCAAGTGGGAACGTCCGCAAACGCTTATCGCCGCGTGGCTGGGGATTGATATCCCGGCGCAGGACGAAGCGTTTACGGTGGAAGGTTTTACATTTATTAGGGAAAGTTTCCTTTGGCAGGACAGCGAAGGGGAATTTCACCCCATTTAAAGGCTTGTGAAAGAGCCAAGAGAGGATTTTAGTATGAGTAAGAATTTGGAAGGACAGCCCTCCGTGGAAGTCTTGGTCAATACGTCGTTTGAAGAAACGCGTATCGCCATTTTGGAAGACGGACGGGTAAACGAACTGATTTGGGAACGCCGCGGCGCGCTCAATATTGTGGGCAACATTTATAAAGGTACGGTGGAAAACGTACTGCCCGGTATTTCCAGCGCGTTTTTGAACATTGGCTACGAAAAGAACGCCTATTTGTATATTTCCGACGTGTTGGGCGGCGACAAAAAGAACATTGATAAAGTGCTCCACAAAGGCCAGGAAGTAATGGTTCAGGTGGTAAAGGACGCTATCAGCACCAAAGGGATGAAGGTAACGATGGACGTAACCTTGCCCGGGCGTTACTTGGTTTTAACGCCGCACCAAAGTTTTGTGGGCGTATCTAAAAATATTGAAGATTCCGAAGCACGCCATAAATTAAACGATATTATGCAGGACTTGGCCGCCAAACACTTAAACGGGATGGGCTGCATCGTCCGCACGGAAGCCGAAGAGGCCACCAAGGACGAACTGGAACGCGAGGTAAAATACCTCTACCGCCAATGGCAGTCTATCGTTAAGAAATTTGAAACGTCCCGCTCTCCTAAACTTTTGCACGAGGATATGGATGCGGTGTTGCAGGTGGCGCGTGATGTGCTGTCCGAAAACGCAAAAGTTTATCTGTTGGACAGCAAAAAAGATTACGAACGCGTATTGGACTTTGTGGAAAAAAACTCCCCGGATTTGGCTGACCGCGTGAAACTCTACAAGGGCAAAACGCCGATTTTTGAAGCCTATAACGTAGAGCCGGAAATTGACAACCTGCGCAAAACCAAACTCCCGCTCCCTAACGGCGGCAGTATTATTATCCAGGAAGCGGAATCCCTCTGCGCTATTGACGTAAACACCGGCAAATTTACCGGCAACAAATCGCAGGAAGAAACCGTAACCCAGACCAATATTGAGGCCGCGGGCGAAATTGCCCACCAGTTGCGCCTGCGCAACATCGGCGGGATTATCGTCATTGACTTTATTGATATGCGCAAAGCGTCCAGCCGCCACCGCGTAGTGGAAGCCTTGGCCGCCGCCGTACACGGGGACCGCGCCAAAATCCGCATTTTGCCGATTACGCGCTTAGGCCTGGTGGAAATGACGCGCGAGAGAAAGCGCGCCAGCACGGGCAGTTTTATCAGCGAAGAGTGCCCCCAGTGCCACGGTTCGGGCCGCGTACTGTCCGCGGAGAGTATGCGCATTAAAATCCAGCGCGAAATTTACGACCTTACCAACGGCCGCCCCGGCGGAAACCTGCGTGTCGTGTTGCACCCGGTTTTGGCCGAAGCCATTAAAAACCGCCAAGAGGATATTGAGCAGAATATTCACCGCACGCTCAAAATCCAGGCGGACCCGCAGTTGGCGTGGGAAGATTACAAAATCGTCTTGGAGTAAAATAAGTGCGCCCGGCGTAGTCCGGGCGCTTTTGGCATATGAAACGGCTTTGGCAACTGGTTATTTCCGCTTTCTTGGCTTTGGTGTCTGCCTGCCCCGCGTTTGCGGCGCAGGACGAGGCCGATTTTATCGTTTCGGGCAAAAAGGACGGAACGGTTCCGTTTGAACAAATCGGCGGTGTGCCGTATGTGGACGTGCAAAAAACTGCCCGCAAATTTGGTGCGAGCGTGGAACTGTTTGCCAAATCTAAACAAGCCAAGGTTTCCACCAAGGGTTTTTATGCTATTTTAACGGCCCCGTTGCAGGAAATTGTGGTAAACGCCCAGCCCAAAACCTTATCCGCGCCCGTATTGGTGCGGGGCGGAAAGGTAATGACTCCGGCGGAATTTTTTACCCTGCCTGCGTTTACGCAAGCGGTGGATAAACAGGTGGAATTTAAGGACGGGGCTTTTCAAATAGAGCGCCGTTATACCTTGGCCTATGAGGACAAAAAATTTGGCGGTAAGGACAATTTACTGGTCTTTACGGCGCAGAAAAATGTAACTTTTACCACCGAACAGCCCAACAAACATACTGTCATTATTACGTTCCCCAATGCCGTGGTAAAGCGCGATTTGCACGAGCGGCTCCGCACGAGTTATATCGCCTCGGTGGATATCCGCCAAACCCGCGGGGATGCGGTGTTAAAGGTGATTTTAGGTAAGGATGCGCACGTGTGGAGTTTTGATTGGGCGGACGGCAAATTGGTGTTCCGAGCGGGTCTAAAAAAGGCCGTGCCCGCACCTGAGGAAGAACCCGCCAAGGCTGAAACGCCTGCCGTAAAAACGGCCGCGACGCCTGCCAAAATGGCGGAGCATAAATCGCTTGTGGAGGGAGAAGAACCCTCGGTGTTGGCGGAAGAGGAAGCCCTGTCCCACGAGCCTGTGATGACGGCGGCAACCCCCAAGGCGGCAGTCATTTCGCCCGCCAAGCCCGAAGCCAAACCTACCCCGGCGATTTCCACTAAAACCGCGCCCAAAGCGGCCCCCGTTTTAAAGAACGAGCCGAACCCCGTAAGCGTGCGGGAAGCCCACAAAAAAATGCGTATTGTGGTGGACCCGGGCCACGGCGGCAAGGACCCCGGCGCGATGCGTAACCGTATGCGGGAAAAAGATTGGAACTTGGCCGTAGGTAAGGAATTGGCCCGGCTGTTGCAAAAGGGCGGCTTTGAGGTCAAACTTACGCGCGATAATGATACTTTTATTGCCTTGTCCGAGCGGTCCCGCATTGCCAATAATTTTAAGGCCGATTTGTTTGTTTCCGTGCATACCAACGCTTCCAAAAACCGCAACGCAAACGGCTTTCAGGTGTATTTCCGTTCGGAAAAGGCTACCGATAAAGAGGCCGCCGAAACGGCCGCCTTTGAAAACGAAGCAATGCAATACGAAGAGGTTCACTATAATTTTGTGGACGCGCTGTTGCAATCCTTGGCTAAAAACGAATATATTAACGAAAGTTCCAAACTGGCCGGATATGTGCGCAATGCCGTATATAAACAGCCGGGAATCGGCATTGCCGTCAATCAAAACAGCAGCGTCCGCCAAGCCAACTTTTATGTGTTAAAGGGTGTGAACAGCCCGGCGGTGCTGGTGGAAATGGGGTATATCAGCAGTAACAAGGACCGCGCCCGCTTGGGCAATAGTGCGGTGCGCAATAAAATGGCCCTCGGCATTTACAATGGCATTTATAATTATGCCAAAAAAGAAGGCTGGATAAATTAGCGTTTTGACCGCTTAAATATACAGCCCCCGGTTTTATAAGCCGGGGGCTGTTTTTCAAAATCCCATTGTTTTGCAAAGGTCGTTCCTTTTGCTTTTGCACTCGGTTTTGCCAGGGAAAGGGGAATTATCCAGCCAAACCACATAATAAGCGGGGGCTTGATTATAAAGGGCAGTAGAAGCCATATTTTTCCCGTTATTAGGCAGACCGTGAGTATCAAATAAATTTAAATTTACTTCATTGCTGTTAAACATATCCACGGCAAAAGTATCACACCACAACATATAGCGGCCCGTCGTATCGGCGGAACAGCCTTTAAATTCTATGTCCAGGTCGCTCCAATACTGTGGGTAGTCGCCGTTTGACATATAATACACCTCCATGGCGTCTTTTAACGATTTGCCCGCCGTAATCAGTTGTGAATAGCGGCTTTTGGCTACGGCCTTTTCGTATTGTGGCAGGGCCACACTTGCCAAAATGCCGATAATGAGCACGACTACTAATAGTTCTATGAGTGTAAAGCCTGCGGTTGCAATTCGGGCAGGTATTATGATGTCGTCATTCCCGAGTGTTGTAGTCGGGAATCTGTCGTTTTTCTTTTTTGATAACAACAGATCCTGGACTACAACTTTCCAGGATGACAACAACGGAAACAGCGATATAAATCCTTTCATTTTCTTCCTCCTAAAAGTACCTTTATTATAACATAAAATGATACTTATAGTCCGTGTACTTAAAAGTATCAAGCCGCTATCCTGTAAAGTATGAAAAATACATACTCTGCGGCAGACAAGAAATATTTAAAGGCGTTCGGCGCGCGCGTGCGGGCCTTGCGCAAGGCGGCGGGATTTTCGCAAGAGGATTTTGCCTTAGAAATCGGGTTAGACAGAACTTATATGGGCGGTGTGGAGCGCGGAGAGCGGAACTTGGCCTTGCTCAATTTGCGCAAAATCGCCAAGGGCCTAAAAATATCCGTCAGCGAACTGTTGGCCTTCCCCGCTAAATAGTAAAATATAAGTAATGAAAACTTATTTGATTTTGTTTTGGATTTTTGCCAAAATTGGTACTTTTACCCTAGGCGGCGGGTACGCAATGCTGCCGCTTATTGAGCGGGAACTGGTGGATAAAGGCCGTTACTTGGACGAAAAGGAATTTTTGGACGCCACCGCCGTGGCCCAAGCCGCGCCGGGCATTTTGGCTATTAACATTGCCATTTTGGCCGGGTACAAGGTAAAGGGCTTTTGGGGCAGCGTGTGTTGTGCGTTGGGGGCGGCGCTGCCGTCTTTCGTTATCATTTTGTTAATTGCGCTTTTCTTTCATAATTTTAAAGATAACCCTATTGTAAAGCGCGTGTTTTTGGGTATTCGCCCGGCGGTGGTGGCCTTGATTGCGGTGCCTGTGTTCCGCTTGGCTAAAACGGCGGGTATTACTTATAAAACGGCTTGGCTCCCGGCGGTTTCGGCCCTGCTCGTGTGGCTGATGGGTGTATCCCCGGTGTACATTGTGCTGGCGGCGGGGCTCGGCGGATTTTTATATGGCCGCGTGAAAGGGGGCGCTAAATGATTTTTTGGAAACTTTTTGTTACTTTTTTTAAAATCGGGCTTTTTAACTTCGGCGGCGGCTACGCGATGATTTCGTTTATACAAAACGAAGTAGTTTACAAACAAGCGTGGCTGACGACGTCCGAATTTACCGACGTAGTGGCTATCAGCCAAGTTACGCCCGGCCCGGTGGGGATTAACCTGGCCACCTACACGGGCTACACGGCGGCGCACAGCGTGTGGGGAAGTGTTATTGCCACCTTTGCGGTGTGTTTACCTTCCTTTATTTTGATGCTTCTCGTCAGCCGCTACTTTTTAAAATACCGCCACGCCCCGGCAGTGGAAAATGTGTTTAAGGGCCTGCGCCCGGCGGTAATCGGGCTGATTGCCGCGGCGGCCTTGGTGCTGTGCAACGACGAAAACTTTGTGGATTACAAGAGTGTTCTGTTGTTTTTGGCGGCCTTTATAGCGGTGGGAAAATTTAAAGTAGGGCCCATTGCCGCCATATCCGCGTGCGGAATTTTAGGGTACTTTTTATACTAAAATTTAGCGCAACCTAACTTTTTATCCCAAAATAAAAAAATATTTTTCCGTATTTTTACGACGGAGAAAAATAATTTCAAAAAAATATTTGTTAGTTTGGGCTAACTTTTGGTATAATAAATATATCAAAGTTGTGCATAAAGAGGAAAAAATAAAAATGAACTATAAGAATTTAGCAAAAATTTTATTCGCGGCGGCCTGCGTAGGCGTATGGAGTTTGTCTTCCGCCGCCGTCAACACGGGCAAAAATGCTACCGTTTCCCGTGCGTTGGATAACAAATTGGCCGAAGTTACGGTCATTACCGAATTTTTAAAACCCGTCAGACTTAGTGATATGGTTTCCCGCCACCGCCCCGGCTTTAAGGATGTGCTGGTGAAGGTGGAAAAACAAACCAAAACCTGCCAAGGCGTACTTTTGGCCGGAACCCCGCGCGTGGCGACGTTGGCCTCTTGCGTGAAAGGGGATGACGGTTTTACGGTAAGCAAGGTTACGCTCCAATTCGCTAACGGCAAGCAAGCCACCGGCGAAGCCAACGCCATTAGAACCCAGGGCGAATTTGCCCGCTTGTATGTAAAACGCGCCGTAGTAGAAGGCTTAAAGGGTGTGGAAATTGCCAACATTGGCGCGGGTAAATCCTTACAGCAAACCTATAAAGACGGTTCGGCTCTGCTGGCGCAGTTCTTTAATAACCGGGGGGTAATTTCTCCGCGCGCCCGCCGCGCTATGGGCATTAAACCGTCGCTTAAAATCGGCTCTCCCGTGTTCTTCCACGGTAAACTGGTCGCGCTTGCGAACTCGGTTCCGAATAATTTCCCCGTGTCGTTCTTTGGCGGCGTAGATGAAGACTCCTTGACGGTCGTCCGCCCCGATAACGGGTCTGCCTTACTGAAATAATCTCGCTTCCCCGCCCACAAGCCAGGGCCGGGAGGTCTCCTATAAAAAACCGCCGGAAATTCGCACCGGCGGTTTTTTACTGTCTAATTTTGCGGATTGTTTTCTTGCGGTTCGTCTGTTGGCGGCTCGCGGTAGGTCAGTTCTACTTCGGCAAAGATAGAGCCCTTGTTGTCGTTTAACCAACGGCGGTGGCTTTTGTAATCGGGGCAGAATTGCGCTACCAACTGCCAATATTCCTGCCCGTGGTTCATATGTACCAAGTGGCAAAGTTCGTGCACCATTAGGTAATCCTGCACGGCCAAGGGCATTTTTACAATGCGGTAAGAATAGTTGATATTCTTTTTGCCCGAGCAACTGGCCCAGCAGGTGCGCTGGTCTTTAATGACGATATTGTTATACTCCACGCCGATTTTTTCCGCCCACTCTTTTGTTTTGGCTTTCAAGGTTTCGTTGGCCTTTTCGCGAAGCCAGGCGGTAACCAAGGCGGACGGGTCGGACTCCTTAGTATGCAAATAAATGTGGAAGATTTCCCCGTCAAACGCTACGCCTTCCTCTTGGTCGGGCGTCAGGTACATACGGGCTTCGTAAAAATTGCCGTTGTAAAGCACCTTGTTTTCGCCCGCGGGGGCGGTTTGCTCGGCGGCGGACGAATCCTGCTTGCCGAACACTTCGGGCAATTCTTTTTTCAGCCGTTCAATAAATAGTTTTACGTCGCTTACGACGCTCTGCGTATCTGCCATAATTATATTATAGCAATTCGCACCCGGGGTTACGGCAAGGGGTATAAGTTGCAAGCGGTGCTGAAAGTGTTGGTGCATTTGCTTGTGGTAAATGTGCTTCCGCCCATACTTTTGCAAACCTTGTTGGCTACTTCGTCATCCGCCTTGGCCCCGCAGTAACTTTGGCCGGGGTGGTCGGAAATGTCTAAGTATAGCCCGTAACTGTTAATGACTTCGTTTCCGTTTCGGACGTAGCCGATAACGTCTTGCCGCCCGCTGTCGCCCATACTGAGTGCGTCATAGCCGACTTTCCCGTTAGACATATTGCCCCTGCCTACTTTGGTAAATCCGGTTAAATCAAAGGATAGTTCCTCTAATCCGTCATTTAAATATTTGCCGTTGGCCAGATAATACTCTTCTTCCGCGTTTTTAAAGGCACGGGTGGTTGGGATGACCGCTCCTAGGCGGCTTTTGGCTACGGCCACTTGGTATTGCGGCATTGCCACAGCGGCCAAAATGCCGGTAATGAGTACGACAACCAACAATTCTATTAAGGTAAAACCCTTCATTAAGCGCTCCTTTTTGTTGAGCCCGGTAACCCATAAAAAAACGGCCGTATTATCCGGGCTAAGAAGAGTAACCCAAATAAAACAGCCGTAGTTCCCTGCCCGGTTGGACAGGGAACATTCGGCGCAGGAAAACCGGGTAATTAGTCCGTTTTTCTTGCGCCTAAAACGACCGTTTTTGGTCTCTTCTTATGCGTTTTACGTTAAAACGCTCATCCGCCGTCCGGCGGACACCAAAAACAGTAAAAATTGTATGGGTGCGGGTTTGGAACCCGGGTAGAAACCTCCACAAAAATAAACTAAATTAATTTTAATATTTTACGTTCAATTTGCCAATTATTTTATACAATGAACATATACTTTTGGAGGCGTAATGACTCATACCGATTTAAAAACTACTCCGCTTTGTGCCGCTTGCGAAGCCGCCGGCGGAAAAATGGTGGACTTTCACGGCTGGCTGCTCCCCGTGCAATTTAAGGGCATTTTAGCCGAACATAAAGCCGTGCGCGAAGCCGCCGGGATGTTTGACGTTTCCCATATGGGGCAGTTTTTTGTAGAGGGCAAAGACGCTTGGGCCTTTTTGCAATACATTAACTGCAACAATATCAAAAATACCCCCGGCGCGGGCACTTATTCCCACATTTTAACGGAAAAGGGCACGATTATTGATGATGCCATTTCCTTTTGCTTAACGCCCGAAAAATTTTTAGTAGTGGTAAACGCCGCCTGTATTGACGGCGATTTTGCTTGGTTTACCAAGCAGGCCAAAAACTTTCAGGTTACCGTGCGCAACGAAAGTGCCAACTGGGCGATGATTGCTTTGCAGGGCCCCAAGGCCGTGGAAATAGCGGATAAAGTAGTGGCCGGAGCCGCCGACTTGCCGCGCTTTCATATTAAAGAGATTGAACTCTTTGGCGCACACGGGTATATAACCCGCACCGGATACACCGGGGAAGACGGCGTGGAAATTATGCTCCCCAACGATAAAATAGTAGAACTGTGGGCTGCCTTGCTGGCGCACGGAGTTACTCCGTGTGGGTTAGGAGCGCGTGATGTCTTGCGCTTAGAAGCCGGGTATCTGCTCAACGGAGCGGATGCGGACCAAACCCGCACGCCGTACGAAGCCAACTGCGGTTGGGTGGTAAAATTAGCCAAGGAAAATTTTGTAGGGAAGGATGCCCTTGCCGCGCAAAAGGCGCAGGGGCTCAAAGAAAAACTGACGGCCTTTGTGTTAAAGTCCGCCGGAGTGCCCCGCGCGGGATGCAAGGTGTTTGTAGGCGCGGAGGAAAAAGGCACGCTTACCAGCGGGACGTATTCGCCCTTGTTTAAAGGGATAGCCGTCGGCTACACGTCTGCGGATGTAACCGCCGGGACGGAAGTAGAAATTGAAATTCACGGTAAACGCGTAAAAGCCGATACCGTCAAAACACCCTTTTATAAAAACCGGGTTTAAATTAAGGAGAAATTAATTATGCATACCGAAGAAAATTGCCGCTTTGCCAAAACGCACGAGTGGGCCTATGCCGAAAACGGCGTAGCCACCGTGGGTATCAGCAACCACGCGCAGGAAGAAATCAGCGATATCGTATTTGTAGATTTGCCCAAGGTGGGCCAACAAGTTACGGCAGGCCAAAACTGCTGCGTGATTGAATCTGTTAAATCCGCCAGCGAAATTTATGCTCCCGTCAGCGGGGAAATTGTGGAAGTAAACTCCGCGCTGGAAGGCGACCCGGCTCTTGTAAACCGCGAACCGCACGGCAACGGCTGGCTGTTCAAAATCAAAATGACGAACGCTGCCGAATACGACAACTTGCTTGACGCAAACGCTTACAAAGCCACTCTCGCCAAATAACAGTTGCCCGGATTATGTATCCCCCGCGCCAAAAGCGGGGGATTTTACCAAAAGGACTGATTAATGTTTATCCCAAATACCCCATTGGACCAAAAAGAAATGCTGGCTAAAATCGGCGTTTCGTCCGTAAAAGAATTATTGGCGCAAATCCCGCAGGAGTTGCTCTACCCCGTTTTAAATTTGCCCAAAGCCCTTACGGAGCAAGAACTTACCGCGCATATTCACGCGCTGGCGGCCAAAAATAAACCGCTCAAAAATTTTATCGGTGCGGGGATGTACGAACATTTTATTCCCGCCGCTGTGCCAGCGCTTTCCTCGCGCGGGGAATTTTTAACCGCTTATACGCCTTATCAGGCCGAGGCCAGCCAAGGCACCTTGCAGACGATTTACGAGTTCCAAAGTTGTTTGTGTGCCTTAATGGATATGGACGTTGCCACCGCTTCCCACTACGACGGCGCCACCGCCGCGGCGGAAGCCGTGCTGGCGTGTCTGCGCATTACGGGGCGGACGGAAATTATCATCTCTTCCGCGTTGCACCCGCATTATAAACAAGTGCTTACTACCTATGTGTGCCACTTGCCGGGCGTAAAAGTGGTAGAAGCCCCGCTGGCGGCGGACGGCACGCTGGATTTGGAAGCGTTAAAGGCCAAACTGTCTGATAAAACGGCCGTATTTTTGTTGCCGACGCCCAACTTCTTTGGATGCTTGGAACGCGCAAACGAAATTTCCGCCTTGGTTCATAACGTGGGCGCGCTGTTAGTCGCGCTTGTGAACCCGGTTTCGCTTGGTGTAGTGCAAACGCCCGGCTCCTATAATGCTGATTTTGCCGTAGCCGAGGGCCAGCCCTTGGGCAACGCGGTGAATTTCGGCGGCCCGGGCCTAGGCATTATGACGGCTAAAAAAATGTATATGCGCCAACTGCCGGGGCGCATTGTGGGTATTGCCAAGGATAAGGACGGCAAACGCTCCTTTGTGCTGACGTTGCAGGCGCGCGAACAGCACATCCGCCGCGAAAAGGCCTCGTCCAACATTTGCTCCAACGAAGCCCTGTGCGCGTTAAATGCGGTCATTTATTTGACGCTTCTCGGTCCCAAGGGCTTAAAGGAAGTCGCCGAACTGAACTTGGAGCGGGCGCACGAATTGGCCTCACTTATTAGCGAAGTGCCCGGCTTTAAACTGAAATATTCCGCCCCGTTCTTTAACGAATTTGTGGTGGAGTGCCCGGTTCCGGCTAAGAGCGTTATTAAAAAGTTGGAAAGAAAGGGCCTCGGCGCGGGCTACGCGCTTACTGAAATCAAAGGTATGAAAAATTGCCTGCTTGTGTGCGCAACGGAAACCAAAACCGAAGCGGATTTAACGGCCTATCAAACGGCCTTAAAGGGGATTTAATATGGAAGAAATTTTACAACACAGCCAATTATCTATTGAAAAATCCCAGCCCGGCCGCCGCGGCGTGCGCTTTGAAGGGGTTAAAAAGCACGCGGCGGATTACTTGCCCGCGGACTATTTGCGCAAAAGCGAGCCCAAGTTGCCTGAAATCAGCGAGTTTGAAACGGTGCGCCACTTTACGCGGCTTTCGGAACTGAACTACTGCTTGGACGGTGAATTTTATCCGTTGGGCTCTTGCACGATGAAATATAACCCCAAGGCTTATGATGTTCTTTCCGCATTGCCGGAATTTACGTCCGCCCACCCGTTTGCGCCGGAAAGTGCGGTGCAGGGAACCTTGGAAATGCTGTACAATTTGCAGGAACTGTTAAAGGAAATTACGGGGCTTTCCGCCTTTACCTTACAGCCTGCCGCAGGCGCGCACGGGGAACTGACCGGTATTATGACGGCCCGCGCGTATCACGATGCCCGCAAGGATTTTAAACGCACCGAAGTAATCGTGCCCGATACTGCCCACGGGACCAACCCGGCTACGGCGCATATGGCAGGATATACGGTGATTAACATCAAGTCCGGCCCCGACGGCTGCGTGGATAAGGAAGCCTTAAAGGCCGCCCTTTCCGACAAAACCGCCGCCTTTATGCTGACCGTGCCCAACACGGTGGGGCTCTTTGAAAAGGATGTGCGCGAAATTGCCGATATGGTGCACAAAGCAGGTGCGCTGTTCTATATGGACGGAGCGAATTTCAACGCGTTAATTGGTCTAGCCAAACCGGCGGACTTCGGCGTGGATATTATGCACTTAAATTTGCATAAAACCTTTGCCGCTCCGCACGGTGGCGGCGGCCCGGGTTCCGGCCCGGTGGGCGCGGCGGCGCACGTGGCGCCGTTCTTGCCTAAACCGATGGTAGAACTTAAAGACGGCAAATACACTTTATCCGGAAAAATGCCCAAGAGTTTGGGCAAAATGAAGGCGTTTTACGGCAATATTGCCGTGTGCTTGCGCGGGTATTGCTACTTGCGCCAGTTTGACGGGAAAACGCTTAAAGACATTGCCGAAAACGCCGTGCTGAACGCGAATTATGTCCGCGCCGCGTTAAAGGGCAAGTTCAATGCGTTTTTTGACCGCCCGTGTATGCACGAGTGCGTGCTGACGCAAAACCCGGCGGAAATGAACGGCGTTCATACGTCCGACATTGCCAAACGCTTGCTGGATTACGGTTTTTACGCGCCGACCATTTACTTCCCGCTGATTGTGCCGGAAGCGATGATGGTGGAGCCGACGGAAACCGAAAGCAAGCAAATGCTGGATGCGTTTGTGGCGGCAATGGATAAAATCTACGAAGAAATTAAGACGAACCCGCAAGTAGTTAAAGACGCCCCGCATACCCAATGCGTCAAACGCATTGACGAGGTGTCCGCCGCGCGAGAACCCAACCTGCGCTGGTAAGTGCATTTCGTTGGCGTAACCGTTTGATAAAAGGCCGCTTTTACAGCGGCCTTTTTGCTGTGTCATTATTTAATCAGGTCATACTGGAAGGTTTGCCGGCGCGGAGCGTTCCAGTATCCGTTGTTTTCCTTTTTTTTATAACGACAGATCCTGGACTACGACTTTCCAGGATGACGGCAACGACAATACAAAAGCCAAACAACACAATCGGTAGATTCTGAAACAAGTTCAGAATGACCCCCAATTTTTATAACGGCATTGTTTTATTTATTGATGCTGTTTCGTTGGTTTGCGGCATTGCAAAAACAGTGTGGCTCCATTAGTCAAAAGAGGGTAAAAAAGGTAAGCCTTCCGCAGGTTGTCGTCATCCCGGAGTGTTTTTATCCGGGATCTGTCGTTGGTTGTTGTTGTCATCCCCGAGGAATTTAGTCGGGGATCTGTCGTTTCGTAAGAGAA
>CAVKWQ010000008.1:0-37254 GCA_963660385.1 Muribaculaceae bacterium | reverse complement strand
GGTTTCTGTCCAGTATCTGTTGTTTTCCTCTTTTTTAATAACGACAGATCCTGGAACGCTCCGCGCCGGCAAACTTTCTAGGATGACGGCAAGTACACAACAAAAGACAAACAACCCAATAGGTAGAAGCCCCCGTACAGAAACACTACGGGGCACCGCCTGGCGAAAAGGCAGCAATTCAGGATGACTTTAATCCTTTTCCCCCCGACACGGCATAAAAATCCCCGAGGAACACTCGGGGATTTTTTTCTAATTGGCTTTCTTTAAAATATACTTTTCGGCTAGGTCGCCTGTTATCGGCCGCTTGTCTTGGTCCAGCAGGGTTGCCTGCCCCGGCGAGAGTTGCAAATAATAGCCCTCTTGCTGGGGAATCGTCAGCGTCGCCACCCCGTTTTCAACCGTGTAGGTGCCCTTATCTTCAAACACGCCGTCGGCCTTTTCCAAATATTCACTCGTCCAAGTAAATGTGCCGTCCGGCAGAAGCATAACCGTGGTTTTAATACCCGGGCCGTCCGCCGCGGGCAAAACACCCGTATAAATTTTCCCCGCCGCAGAAACTTGCTCCGCCGGGGCCGCTTCCTCGGGCGCAGGCGCGGGCTTACTGCAAGCCGCCAACAAAATAGCAGCCACTAATACTATAATTTTCTTCATATCTTCCTCCCTTGTTCATATTTTATCAAAAAGCGTTTCCCGCCAACGCGCCTTTTTGAGGTTAGATAACGGAATATTTTACATCGGGGAAATGCGAAACTTAAAAGCGCAGTTCTCCAAATTTTGATAAAATAAAAGAAATGCTTTCCGCGCCCGTAGTTCAATGGATAGAGCGTCAGCCTCCGAAGCTGGAAATGTGGGTTCGACTCCCGCCGGGCGCAGTTATTTATGACGGCAATGTAGTAAAAAGTGTAGTAAATTTTAAAATCCTCGGTAAAAAACCCGGGGATTTTTTATGCCTAAATTGGGTAATGCGTTATTATTTATTGGTACCCTGATTTACGAATAAACAGCCCAAGCGGCAGGGCTTGCCACTCTTGCGGCAAATGCACTCACTAAAATATCGGTCAAATTGCGCATCCGGGCATTTCATAAATAAACCCCTATCAGCACACCTACGCGGCCTTGGCCTACAAATACGCCGGCGGTCGTGTTGCGCAAAAGTCCAGTTAAATCGTCTAGGCGCCGATCAGCGAATACATAAGGCGCGGCATTTTGGTTCAAACCTACCCCGGCACCATAGCGGTCAAAATAGGCCAAACGCGCGCCTAGCCCGGCTTTTACCTCGTTCCCTAATAACCCCTGCACCGCGGGCCGAAAAGTGAACCCTGCGCGTTTTACGCGTATCGTTTCGGCTCCCTGTGTGGGCCGGACGACTTCCACCGTACCTTCCGGCGGCACATATTGAACGGTGGCTTTGACAGAACCGTCCGGCTGGCGCACCTTGGCCGTCAGTTTATTGGCCTTTACAACCACTTGGGCAGCGGTGTTTTCGGGCAAAGTGGCTGTCTGCGCGGACAGTTTATCCAGTTGCCGCGCCTTGTGCCAATTTGAGAATAGTAGCCCTGCCAGTAGTAGCAGGGCTAACAGTCTAGTTAGTTTTTTCATTGGTCAGGGCGTTTTCTGCGCGGCTCATAATCGCACGTTTAATGCCGTCATATCCGATTTGGGCCAAGGCCAATACCACCAGCCCGATAAGCACCGCCATAAGCGGCGTTTTGGCCGTGATGCCCGCGCCATAAACGGCAATGAACCCGCAGAGCATAGCCCCGGCAAATACCGCCAAGGACCATACATAACCCGGCACCTTGAAAAACTTTTCAACAAAGTTTTTCGTCCACTCAATTAAGCCCACGCACGCAACCGCGGCTAGGCAGATAATCATTCCTAGTTCCATTTTCACTCCTTTCTAATTCCGGCGAATTCGCCGGAATTAAATCCATTTGCCCGTTTCCATTATGCGGGCGTTTTCTGCCGCACGGCGGCCTACCTGCGCCGCCCATTTACTTGCCAGCATTTCTTTGGCGGCGGTTTGATAGTCGCCCTGTTCAATGGCGGCAAGCATTTTTTTGAAGCCCTTTAACCCAGCAAGGCCCAGATTAAATGCCATATCCACCAGCACAAATTGGCGCGCGTCATCCAGTTTCCACCACCAAGGGAACGCTTCTTTGACGGCCCGCTCGGCACGCGATAAGTCCTCTTTGAGGATAAACTCGGCGGCGGCCGCGCTAATGCCGTTTTCCAAATTGTGCCCGTAGCCAATGGTTAAATGGCCCGTAGGACATTTGTAAGGGAGTTTTGAAAACCCCTCGTAGCGGCACACATAGGCCGCGGCTTTTGCGTTATCCATTAGTCTTCCCTCCGGCGATAGTGGATTTCACTAATGCGCTTATGCGCGTTGGCGCAACTGTCTTCCAACTTGGCAACACGTTCTTGCAGGTGGTTGTATTTATCCTGTTTGGTTTCCAAGCGGGAAAGGTCTTTGCGGATAGCGCGCAGTTCGTTCCATAACCCACCGGCGGCAAACACCACGGCGGCCACTTTCCAAAGCACGTTAAAGTCTATGTTCATTATTGCGCCTCCTCTTTTTGGGTTTCGGTCGTCTTGCGTAACGGGTTGGCCAAGTTTTCAATTTCCTGCGCTTTGGCCTGCACATAGTCGCTTGCGCCGGAGCCGTCAGCCAGCACCAGTTCCCGCACGGCGCGGGTGAGCCCCGTTTCGGCTTCCAACGCCCGCACCTGTTCCGCAGCCGTAGGAGCAGGCTTGCTCGGTGCATAGCCCTTCACATACCACGCCCCGTTATACGCCTGTTCTACGTCCATTTCCACGGCGCCTAAAATCCGGGCGAGTTTTGCCCCTTGTACGACCTGTACTTCTTTGGTTTGTTGATTAACAATTTTTGCGAACATTATTCCGCCCCCTTGCAAGGATAAAAATATACCGTACCTACGGTAAATGTGGCCCGGACCGTTTGCCCTTTGCCTACGAACAACGTAATAGCGTCCGAGTTTGTACCGTTTTTCCCACTATTAAAAGAAGGTTGCACCAAGGTCTTACCGTCTAAGGTGATTACGCAGCTGCTCCACCCGGTGTTTATGGCTAATTCACTATTTGTATTGCTGCTTGGTACATAACTAATCCACCCGGCGGACGGAGCCACAAAGTCCGTACCTGTTACCAAAGTAGCCCACGTGCTGGTATCCATAGCCAATAAATCCAGTAACGCCGCTTTGGTGGAATTGGAAACATTTGATAAATCCTTGTCCGCCTTACCCGTTAAGCCCTGTTGGAACTCTGCCGCCTGAACCGTACTGGCTGGGACAGCCGCATTATAGGCACATACCCACGGATACAGCGTGGTGTGGGCGGGCGTTACGGTTTCGCTCGCGCCATAGACGGCGCTATCCAAGGACGCATCATTTTCCACATACGCCAAAGCCGTGGAAACGCTGATAGACGAGCCCGTCATCAGGGAATAGCCCTGCGAGTTTTGCACGCCCTTGGCGTAAGGCGGCAAGGAAGCCACGCCGCTTACATTGGACGCGGCCGTATTGCTAAGGGCTTTTACAGTGGGGAGCCCGGCCTTACTTTGCGTAATACCGTTTTCCCCGTCTGCGTTTTTAATGTAATTTGTCAGTTTGGGCAAGCGCAGGGAGCCAGATACTTCGTCCGCCACATAATACGGGCACTCGCCGTAGGCGGAAATTGCTTCGTCGTATTGCGCCTTGGTTTTGCACAGTTCGGGGTGGCTTTTTACCCACGCGTAAAAATCGGGATATAAAGTGCCCGCGTTGGCGATATATTCGCCACTAAACAAAGGCAAACGCCCGGGGTTATCTTTGGCTAAGGAGGACTGGCTCCACACTAACTGCCCGATAGCAAGTCCACGGGAGTTTTGCGCACTCTGCGCCGCGTCCTGCGCGTACTTTTTGGCCGAATAAAGGTCTTCCTCCACCGGGCCGTCTGTTTTGCTGGCCCAGTTTTTAGCGGCCGAGACCTGTTCGCTCCCCTCATTTTGGACCTTACTTACTTGCGCCGTGCCAGCCGCCTCAACGGCCGCCACTTGCTCCGCGCCGGCGGTTTCTACCACGGTCTTTTGCGCCGTTCCAGCGGCAGTAACAAGTCCAACCTGCTTGGTTCCCTCTGCCGTAATCTTTTCCATTTCGGCGGCGCCACTCTGCTCCGTCAACTTTTTAATGGCCGAGGGGAACTGAATAACATCTTTTTCCGGCTCCATACCGGCCAGTTCTATTGCGCCTTGGATTTCATTTTTGATTTGGTTGTAGTCGCTCGCCGTAACAGTATGCTTTGTTTGCGGGATAAACACCTTGTCTTCTTTGTCTTCAACGTACATAGTTACTCCTTGTAATTTAATGGGGTCGGGAATTGTGTTTGATACACATTGTATTCCATAGTCGGCACATCTGCGGCCGTGGTAACGTCTTTCAGCGTAAGCGTCATTAAACGTTTGGCAAAAGAAAGTTCCAACCCGGTAATTTTAAAAACACGCTTCCAAACGGGCAATTTTAAGAACTTGTTGTAATCGCTCCAAGTTTTGTCGGCAATGTTGGTGTTTTCGGCACAGACGGTAATTTTATCGCCCAGTTCCAAACTTAAATCAGGGCGGCAATCCGCTTGCAAGGTATATCCCGGTGTGGATAAGGCCTCGTAATTGGCTTTTGCCACCGCACCGGAAATATCTACATTGTCGGCAGGGATAAAGTTATCGTTGGATATCGTCTTTTCGTGCACACCATACTGATCAATAGAATTGGGCCGGGCTTTTTGTTCGGTAAAATCATCTATAATTGTTTTAAATTGCCCATATTCAACACTAATACGATTGGCTAAACTATCAATATCGGCCGAATGGTTATCCACCTCTACTAATACATTGGGTGTTAATTCCGTTTCAGCATACCGCCCTTGCCGGGAACGAAAGAAAAATACACCATCCTGATTGAAGCCGATTTCGTAGGCCACCATTTTTGCAAGTTGCGCCACGGCCTCGCCAACACTTAACCCGGTGAGATCTACAAAAGGTAATTCTGATGAAGTAATAAAAGAACTTACTTTTAGTTCTTCAAAAGCTTCGTACCCGGTCTGAGACATACTCCGATAATGTAACTCCAAAAATTTATCAGAAGACAAAAAACTCATTCCGTTATCAATTCTGGCAAGAGGGGTCCAGTTTATTCCATCGTTACTGGTATGAAACAGCCACTCGCCACGACCATTATTTACAACCGATTTTTGATATTCCAATTTGCGCCATTTAGTTGCTTCTTCGGACAATGCAAGATTCCAATATGCGCCAACCGTTTTAAATGTATGGCACCCGTTTGTATCACTAAATACTTGTTGATATAAGGAAACTCTATTTTTATTCGTCCAATCTGTTTCGGTCAAGCCTTCTTCCCTCCAACCCAACCGGGCAACAAAAATATTGTATTGGTCGTTATACATAGTTCCCTGCATAGATACAGTTAAATGCGTAAAAGAACCGTCATACTTTCCTGGAATGGCAATCCGCTGAATAATACCACCATCATTAGTCCCTTTATCCGTTAAGCCATCTGTATATAGGTACAAAGCACTTTCCGACAGTTCAAACCCTACAATAGCTCTATGATAGCCATCGTACAATAAACTTTCTGTTCCATCCTGTATGGTCAGAACTTGACTACGATGCCCATTCTGTACCCGAAAACGAATAATCAGCCCATTTTCTGCGGCATCTAAAAATTTTAACTCTGCATAATCATCCGAAAAATCACCTGCAATAACATAGGTTCCCGTGCTTGGATAACCGATGTGAAAATAGCCTTTCTTCGGTACCCGAACTGGCCCCGTCTGTTCATATCCATTTCCGGCTTTTCGCCACAAACCAATGCTCAAAGGGTGGCTATCATTTTTAATAAGATTTAGAAAAGTTTTTTGTTTCCAAATCCCCTTTTCTTCATCGTAATCAAACAAGAAGGTACTATATTTCTGCTGCAAATCGGTTTCATATAAAACGGCTCCATTATTCACATTAAACACAGCTTTTTCTACCTGTCGCTTTTCCACTCCCGCCAAATCCAACAGGGCGTTGACAATATCCTCTATCGCCATATCTTTATGCCAATAACGGTATGAAAGCCACATTTTGTACCCGGCCGTAGGCGTAAATTTTAGTTTTACAGCGGCGGGTTTGGTGTATTCGTTGGTGTCAGAAAGGTCATAATCGTTCCCGGCAGAAAGCGTTTGCGCGCTCTCAAACTCCGCTCCATACTTCACCTCGTCAACATACCCCACACCTGTTTCGGCGGTGGAAAATTCTTTGCCTTGGTCTTTGGAATCTTGCGAGGTTACCACCGAGGCCAGTTCGTCCGTTTTGGTTAAGCAAAAGGTTTCCGCGCTGACGTATTCCAGCGCATCCAAACTGGATGTAACCGTCAGTTCCAAGCGGTTGCCGTTATCCCGGAACACAGGAGAAGAATACACATACCCCGTAAAAACCGTGATACTGGCGGCAGGAGCGTCCTTTTCGGCCGTTTCTATGTTGTAAACAACTTTACTGCCCCACAAAACGGCATTTTCAAACAGGCCACCGGTTAAGCCCTCTTTAAAGCAGTTCAAGTCGTTATTAAAGGTGAGCGTAACGTTGGAAGCGTCCCACTTGTCCACCTCGTCGGTATCAAGGGCCATTTTGATAGAACCGGCCTCAATAAGTAAATCCGTAACGTCTATGGGATCGGTTTCTAGCGCATATTTAAGGGTATCCGCATTCCATTTGCGGCGGTAAAGAAGCAACCGCTTTTTAATGGGGAGCGACGCATCCGCCAAGGCCAATTTTATCGGTTCGGGTACGGTTCTCATTTGCTTACCACCTTTAAGGTATAATCCAATAAGCCGGAAAAGCGGTTTAAATCGGGCGACAAATCCCTATCTAACATCCCTTCCAGTACAAAAAAATCCAGTTCTTTGAACGGAACAACGGTAATGCTTTCGTTGTTCTGCACTAGCGCACGCAAGGCTTTATATTGGGCATAATTGCCGTTAGATACCTTTATTTCCACACCGGGGCGATGGTAATCCGTCCAGGCGTAATAACTGCCATCCTGCGCGGTATATTCGCCCCCTTGCGTATTGGGAACGATAGAAACCTGCGAGGTTGCCTTTAAATCAAACAGGTATTTTAAGCAGCGCACTTCGCCAATTTCAAAGTAATTTTTGGAACAGGTAAACGCAAACGTAATTTCCTGCGCGGTAAAAGGAGTCAGTTTTAAGATATTGTTCTGCGTAAGCGCGAAAGTGCCTAACGCCACCGTTTCCCCTTGTGTGTTTAAATACGAAATAGCCACGCTGTCCGCGGTGGAATTTTCCAAAATAACTGTGTCTATGGTGCGGGACGTAACTTGCCCGTACTTATCTTTAAAAGCCACGTGCCAGTTTTTAGGCTGGGTAACGTCCGTATTGTAAAAAGTGGCCGTAGTATCGGCGGCGTTATCGCACAAGGCGGGCATATTTTGCACGTCGCCCGTAAACGCACAACGCTTGGTAATAAAGTTCTGCCCATAGCATTTAATGGGCGTTTTAATTTGTATAGTTTCAACCATAATGCAATATTTTCCCCTGAAAATGGGTTATACTAATAAGAGGAGGCTCTTATGAAAAAAGTTTTGTCCGCTCTTATTTTTGTGCTCATCCCGTTGTTCGGTTTTGCAACGGAATTTAAGACCGTTTGTGCCTCTCGTGTTTCTTTGAATTTTTCTCCTTGCTTTGCTTATAAAACTACTCCCAACGGGAACAATTCTTACACCACTTCTTGTATTGAACATTCCTCTATGGATTTTTTACCTTGTTACACGTGGAACTCCATTAAAAATAAAGACGGTTCTTATACGACCTCTTGTGCTGTTAGAACCTCTTTAACCCTGCAAACTTGTGTCCAGTGGAAAAGCACGCCCGGTCAAAATGGTTCTTATTCTACCGAATGTAGCGCTTATACTTCCTTAGACTATGCAAAAAAACCTTGTGTAGAATATAAGACTACCAAAGAGACAAGCGGAAATTTACTTACTACTTGCTCTTCATACTCCGATCTTGCTTACGCAAAAGAGCAATGCACTCTTTGGAAAACAACCAAACGCTAACCTACATATTTATTTCGTTTCGCACCCGCCTTATAGGCCACATTGGCAAATTCCAAGGCCTCCACCGTACCGCGTTTAATGGCTTGCGTAATAGCGGTTAAATCGCCACCGTTTTGCACATTAATTGTTTGGTTGATAACTGCCCCGCCGGCTCCGCCGGGCTCGGTATTTCCCTCGGCAATATCAAAAAGCCGGGCCTGTTGCGCGCGGTTTAAAATCATTTCCCCGCTGTTTACGCGGGCGAGTACGTTATCCCCGCTAAACGAATTCCCGGGTACAATACCACCCGTTTCAAAAGCGTCTAATGCAAAAGCCAAAACGGCCGCCATAATCCCGGCACCGATGGCAACAGCACCCCATAAAGCCCACCCGGCAGAGGCCGCCGCCGCTTTTGAACCAGCCTCAGCCGCATTGGCTGCTACATTTACCTTGGCCGCAGTAGTATTTGCCACCTGTACAGCAATAATATTTTTTATTTGTTCGGCCGCAAGATCTGACAGCATTTTTACAAAACTTTGGTACATACTTTGACAAAAATTGACTGCTATATCTTTTAGTCCACTCCACCCATTTCCTATTTGTTGGAATAATGCCTGAAAAGATGTTGAAAGATTACTTTGTAATGCACTATATACAGAACTCACCTGGCTTGTAATATTTAGGCTTTGTTGGGCAGACACATCATATACCGTTTGCCAAAAGCCTTGCACTTTTTCCGTAGTGGATGCCAAATGCTCCTCCGTGTTCTTGGAAGCAATATCCTGTTGCTCTGTTTGAGCGCTTATCAATGCTTCATTTTGTGCAGAAGTAAATTTTTGCGTTTCCGCCAGTAACTTCTCGTTTTTATCTTTTTCGTATTGGAGTTGTCGCTGTCCAATGTCAAACGAGGCTTGCGCCGCCGCATTTTGTACCCCATACATAGCCGTGCGCAGTTTTTCGCCAATGCCTGGAATCCACCCGAGAGCCGTTTCCCAAGAGGAAAGCCACAGTTCCACCCCTTTGCAAATGACAATCGTTAAAGTGTCCCACGCCTGTGCCATGTAATGGCAAACCGTGTCCCATTTTTTGTACAAGACCACAATTCCAGCCACTACTGCCGCAATAGCTGCAATGGTCAAACCAATCGGGCCACTGGCCACCGTCCAGGCTGCACCAATTGCCGGAGCAAGTGCAATCCAAGAGCCGCACGCCGCCACTAACGCCCCAAATACCGTAAGCACCGCGCCTACGCTGGCCGCCACGTGGGCTAACGTGGAAACTAAATTAGGGTTATTGTTTACCCACTCTTTAATGCCGGCTACGACATCGGCCGCACATTTTATCAGGCTGTTTAACGTAGGCAAAAGCCCCGCCACTACTTGCTGGGCAAGCCCGCCAACAGAACCCTTTAATCTATCCAAATTATCATTAAAATTGCTCCCGGCGGTGGCAACCTCTTGGTTCATTACATAGCCGTATTTGTGGGCCTCGTCTTTTAGTTTGGCTATGCCGTCCGCTCCTTCCGCAAGCATTGGCAAAAGGGCCGTCCCGGCACGCCCGAAAACCGTCATAGCAAGGCCTGCCCGTTGGCTGGGGTCCGTTACGCCTGCAATGGCTTGGGATAGTGCGTCAAACTGGGCTTGCGGGTTCATTGCGCGAAGTTCCACAAGCGACAGCCCCAAGGTTTCTAGGGCACTCGTAAAGGCCGCGCTCTCGGTACCGCTGTCCGTCAAACCCTTTTGCATAGTGCGCAGGGCCACTTCCACCGTAGCCAGGTTGGAGCCCGTCATTTTAGCCACATAGCCCAGTTCCTGCACGGCTTCCACCGTCAGGCCCGTGCGTTTGGCCGTATCGTCCGCCACATCTGCGGCGTTTGCCAAGGATTTGACCGCTACACCCAAGGCGGCCGTAATAGCCCCGCCTACCGCGGCAAAACTTGCCCCTACCTTCTGCATAGATTTGCCGAATTTTTGCAGGTCGCTATTTGTCTTGGCAAAAGCGTCGTTTACCTTTTGCATCTGTGCGGTGAACGATTTGCTTTCCAAAATAAGTTCAATGCTAAGTGTTTTACTTGCCATTTATACTGCCACCTTTTCGTTTGGTTAATTCTTTTAGCATAGCCGCCACATCGCTTGCCGATGCCGGCTTTTCAAACGGATTTTTAAGGATATCCTTTACTTTCAAGGCCCGCTGGTGTTTGCCGCGGTGTGCATTAAATACTACACACATCAGGCTGGCCGTCCGCTCCCAAGAGCGGTACTCGGCCAGTTCCTGCCGCTTTTTCAGCAGGTCAAATTCCTTAAAAGATAACTCCCAAAATTCCGCGTCCGTCAGCCCCAAATCATAACGTCCTATTGCCCATAGGCCGTCTAGCGTTGGGGCGGAACTGCCAAAGGGGGTTCTTTATCCCCTGCTTGGGCCGGGGTGGAATTATCCGCCACCAGCCCCATTACTTTGGTGGAAAGAACCTGCAAATCTTTATCACTTAACTGATCGGCCAGTTCTTCCAAGGTAAGCGTACATCCGCCATTTTTAAACGCCGCCCATACCAGCGTTAAAATATCGGTGAGCGAGGGCTTGGAACCTTGCCCAAACGCTTCAAAGTAGTTCCTTTTGGTGGCTTGCTCCCAAAAGAGCGGAACACGCATAGAAAATTTGAGCGTGTATTCCTTGCCGTTAAGCGTGAAGGTCGTTTCTTTCTTGGACATATTATGCTCCTACGGCATCCGTAAAGGTCGGCTTGCCGGAAATTTTTAACGTGGCCGCAAACGTGAGTTGGCTGTCAATCGTAGCATCGCCCACGGCGCGGAAGGATGAAATCATACAGTTGCAGGCCCACTTGGCCCCAGCCGTTTCGCCCGCCGCTTTGGGGAACTCAATCGTAACAGGTACAATGCTTTTGGCAAAAAATGCCTCGCGCACGGCGGCTTGTCCTTCGTCCCCGGCAACAAAGTTACCCTCAATGGTAAAATCGCCCGCATCGGAAATGGACGAAATAAACTCGCGGAAGCCGCCTTCCGTATCGTGATTGGAAACGTCAATCGTTTCGGTGGAAGGCTCAATGCCGCCCACGCTGGACAGTTCCGCCACTGCCTTTTCATTAATTGAAACTTTTACGCCTAAACCGGCTCTTGCTTTGCTACCCATTGTTAATTCTCCTTTGGTATTTGATTTCCACCGTCATACTGAACGCCACATACGGGAAACCGTCGTATGAGACTTGCACGTCCGGCAACAGGGCGTATGTAAAATCCCCGCTGTCTTCCGTAAGTTTATCCAAGGCCTTTTTGGTGTCCTGGATAAAAGAAAGCGTTTTATCCACCAAGTTTTCTTCGCTCGTTTTTACCACGCCGCCGATAATCCACGTATCGGTGCAGGTAAGCACATTTTGCGCGCGCGTTTCCTCGCGCAGGTTGGTGGGGTAAATTTGCAGGGTGTATTCCGCTGTTATGTTACTGCGTAAGCCCTTTAAAACGAGCACATCCTGCCCAAATGCCCCCGGCGCCGTAAGGAGCCCGTAAAGCGCATTTAAAAAATAAGTAGATGTTAATTCGGTCATCAGCCCTCCGCCAGTTTGCCAAGTGCGTTTTTTAGTTCCTCCAAAGCCGCCTGTTGGCTCTGCTCCAAGGATAAAGACAAATAATGCTTGGCCGGTATGGTTACGCGTTTTTTTAAAACAAACATAGGCACGGGTTTTGTCTTGCCGCCTTGGTACAAAATCAGCGTGCCATCTTTGGTGCGCTGAAAAAAGCCATTGGGCACTTCCCGCGCCCGCATATTGCCCGCGCCCGTGGGAGACTTGGCGTACTGGGTGGGAATCGTCAGCCATTGGCGGTTGACAGGGCGGATAATGCCGCCCGTTTCCAAAATATTGGCATAGACTACGGGTTTGCCTGTACGTTGCCCACTGCCAATATGAGCGGCGAGTTTGCCGTCCTGCTCGCGCACAACAGAGCCTATACTGCTTCGCAATTTACCCGAGCGGGAGTTCAAAACGCCACCCTTTGTGGTGTTAAGTTTAACCCGGTTTTCTACCAGTAAGGCCGCCCGGCGAAACGCCATAAGCACTTCCGGTGCTTTAAGGGCCCCAATACGGGTGAGCAAGCCCTTAATTTCCTTTAATTCCGCCGGGTTAAACGATAGACTCATAATGCCACCACCGGGCGATATGCATCCAAAATCCGCTGTGCTTCTTTGCGGCAGCGGGAGGCGCGGTCCACAAAGTTACCGTCCCCGTCCACATAATTGGTGCTGGAATAGGCCGCAATATATTCCGCAATCGCCCACTTTATAAGGGCCGCCTTGATATCCGCAGGCACCGTTTGGACGGTGTACTTCTCAAACGAAACCTTGGCATAATTTTCCGCCTGCGGCTGTGCCAACTCAATACAAGCGGACACCTGTGCTTTAACGGAATCCGTTTTGGGCTCGTTTGTCAAAAACACCAATACTTCGTCTGCGGTGATCAGGCTCATTTTATTTCATCTCCAACGTAAAATTGCACTTGGGGCAGGCAATTTTTTGCCCCGGTTTTACCCGTTCAAACACCACGGTATTGTGGCAAAACCCGCACGTTACCTTCTGCTTGGTCCATTTGGGCGCTGTTTGCTGGTCGGGTTTATCGGCCGGAGCCGTTTCCGTCTTGTCGTTTTGTTCGTTCTTTTTCATAACCGTTCCAACTCCCCCGGTATTACCCGGGGGAGATTTTTTGTTTAGGAGGCCGCTTCGCCGGATTTGAGCACCGCAAAAGCAGAGGTTCTGACAGGGTTGCCGCCGACACGCATTTTCATACGGTAGCGGATGGTGTCCTTGTCAAAGTTGGAATACGGATCGGCTTCAATGGCCAAGGTGTTGGGCATTAAGCCAATGTAGTATTTCTTCCAGTCGCCAAATGCAATGACGTTTTTGGCCGCGGTGGAGGCATCCGTCGCACCCGGAGCAAATTCGCTCAGGAAATACGGTTTGCCCAAGAAGGTGGCCGGGTCGCCCGCTACGGCATTGGCAAAGAGCGGCACGCCGTCGGTGCTTTTCACCTTACGCAAGACAGTCAGCGCGTAACTGGACAGGCAGAATTTAGCACGCGCCAAATCGCCGGGTTTTAAAAGCCCGACCAAGTCGGACACGCTATCGTAATCCACATCTTTGAGGGCCTTTCCTTTGGCAAGCGCAACGGCTTGTACGCCCGTAGAGGCGTTTAAAATACCCTTAAAGTTGGCCGTATCGCCGGAAATACCGTTGAGCACCACATTGTCAATCAGTTGCGCAATGGCGTAGGTCATTTGGTCCACCAAAATACCCACGAACGAAACAACGCTGTCCTGCAACAGTTCGCTGGACACGCCGTCCGTCAAAGACACCGCCTTTAAGGCCTTGATAACCACATTTTTAAACGTGGGGTTGCTCTTGGTGGCGGCGGTATTTTCGCCCGTAAAGGCAGCCGTGGCAAGGCCGTCTTCCGCCGGGAAGGAAACTTCCGGCGCGGACATTGGGAACACATTGCACTCGCGCATAGCGAAACTGTCATTACGCACGGCTTTAATGAGTTCCGGCACAATCACGCTGGGCACCAAATAGCCACCGTTGGCGTCCGTACCTTCCACATTGGCGGCTTTGCAAAAGTCGCTGTAAATGGCCGGGTTGTGCGTGGAAATGGACTTGAACAGGCTAATGCCCCATTTCGTAAACAGGGCCGCGTTAGCGCGGTTCTCTTCCACAGATTTTTCCTGATTTTGGAAGTAGCCTTTTTCCCGCAAAACGGAAACAATTTCGTTTACGTTGGCACCCAGATGCGTGCCAAAATCCGCCTTGGTTTGAAGCGGATTGCCCACGGGGGCGGCTTCCAGTTTGGACACTTTTTCCGTCAAAGCATCCAGTTTGCCGTTGACGTCCTTTTTAAGGGTTTCAACAGCCGCGGCACTCTTTTCCGCCTGCGCGGAAAGGTCTTTCGTGCCAGTAACAAACACGGCTTTCGCCAGGTCTTTGATTTCTTGTTCAGTCATTTTTTACCTCTTGATTAATTTCGGCCAAGGCGTTTTTAAACGCTTTGGCGATGGGTTCCTTTTCCCCTTTGCCGCTTTCGGCCATAGGCACGGGTGCCGCCGGAGCAGTTGCTTTGGGGGTAAAAATCTTTTTAAGAGCCCGGGGGTTACACGGTACAGCCGCCTGCGAAATTTCCAGCAGTTCCACCTTTTTAAACAGGTAGCCCGTTACCATTTCGTTGCCCATAGCGTCCTTTTCTTTGATGTATTCGTATTCCAAGGCGCGGAAGCCCACCGAAAACGCCGCCAAGCCCTCTTTGGCTAAGGCAAAGGCCCAATCTGCCGCGTCGTTGCCCTTTCCCACAAAATAAACGGATTTTCCAACCAGTCCGCCGTTTTCTATGTGCAGGTCTTCCACGCGCCCAATAATGTTTTTAACGCTGTTATAATTGTGCGAATCCAACAATACAGGGTTCTTTAAAAAATTCTTTGCACCTTCCAGCAACACCTCGGGCGGCAAGACATCTCCGGCGCGGTCTTTCTGCTTGTGCGAAAAAACGGCCTCAATGCTGTTTTCTTCTTCGTTTACCGATTTGACGGTTACCTCAAAAGACAGGTTTTGTTTTTCGTTCATAAGTTCCTCATTTATAGTTGAGTAAAATCGTACAGCGGCAGTTGCACACCTCGCCACCATTTATGGCAGCGGGATCCCCCGGGTGGGAAAGCCCGTTGGAAAACACCTCGTTCGCGGCCCGGGTTTCCCCGTCCAGTTCCGCGTGCGATTCACGCACTTCGCTGTCGCGGGCCGTCAGCCACGTTTTGGTGGCACCCAGTTCCGCTGCATATTCCACCGTACCGCCATTAAGCGCCCCGGTGCTTTCGGTACGGGCAATGTTGCGCGCCCGCATTTTAAAACCGCCTAGCACTTCCGCGGCCAACTTTTCGGCCAAATCCTCGTTACTCTGCCCGTCGGCAAGGCCTTGCGTCAAAATGTCCTCTACCTTAGCACGCGTCGTGCGGTTAACGCCCGTTAAACGCTGGGCCACTTTGCCCAAATAGCGGCGTTCGGCCGCCTCTTCCGCCTCTGCTTTAACGGATTTTTGAAGTTGTTCACGGCCAAAGCCAATGCCCACGCGCACCGCATCCGCCACCACAGGGAAAAAGAGTTTTTCAAGTGCTTTATCCTCCGCGCCCCAATCGTAGGCGTTTAACGTGCCGTCCTTGGCGGCGCGTTTTAAGCGGCTGCCCTGCTCCAAAAAGAAGCGCCCCATTTTCTGCGCCATCAATACTTCGGTACGGATTTGGGTACGGTCAAAACGCTTCCACACAGTTTCTTTGCGCAACTCCTGCGTGCTTTTGGTATGGGTACAAGCGCAGGCTTTTGTATCGTCCGTTTCTGCCGTAAGCCCGGCGCGGTAATCCGAGGCGGGCACCAGCCCGAAATTAATCCACCAATCATCACCCCACGCTACCGGCTCAAAACCCAAATTCAAGCGGTCGCTGATTTTATTAATCGGATACCCGATAGAAGCAAGCGTTTGGGCGGTTTTTACTTTATCGGCAAAATCGGCTTGGAACGCCTCCACATTGTCGTACTTAAAGCGAAGTTCCAGGTCCGGCGCAAAGGGGCGGACGAGCGACGTATTGAGCGCACTTTCCACCTTGCGCACCATTGGGCGGATGACATTTTGCCAAAAAGTGCGCAACTGCCCCATATAGGTGGCGTAGTTGGTGGTGTCCGTCATATTAAGCAGCGCTTTTTGCATTTGTAGGCCGGATAAAATGCGTTCACTCGTGTTTTTGGAGTTTTCTACAAATTCTGCCGTGCCGTTACTTGTATTGATAGAATACGGTTTAAGCCCGCCGGATAAAAAACCCGTATTGCCGCGCTTTTCACTCCCCTTGTGCCCGGCTTCCCACGCGTCTTTGATAATGTCCATTTGCGTTTTGGTTAAATCCCGGTCGGTCGCCAAAATAAAGGGCGCTTGGGAATTGTTTTCATAAAATGCGCGGTTGGACTTCATAGCGGCCTTATTGGCCTTGATGAGTTCAGCTAGCGGCGTTAAGGGCGAAACGGAGCGGAACATATCCACCGGGTTAAAATAGCGAATATGGATAACATCCTCCGCCGGATAAATCACGCCCTTAATGCTCCAAGCCGACACACCCCACGCGTCAAAAGACGCTGCCGCGCAGTCCTTGGGATTAACCGGCCACAACTGGGCGGGTAAATTACGCGTGCCGGCCAGTTGCCCGCGGGATTTTACTTTGAGGATAAAAACCTCACGGTGGTAGGCCAAAAAGCCATACACAAACTCCAAAAAAGTGTTTAAATCCATTTCCGGGTTGGGACGGTCCAACAGTTCCGACAGAGGGCGTACCTGCGGGTTATCGCGGTACACTTCGGCGTTATCTTTAAAACGGAAATAGCCCAGTTCGGCCTGGGTGGCGTTGGTGGAAATAAATAAAATACTTTGATAGACTTCGGGAATCTCCGCGAAGGCACTGGGCATATTGGAACCAACAAGCGGTTGCCAAACCCGTGCGGCCGCCGGAGTTTCGTCCGAAGCGATTTTCTTAAAAAGACCTTTCCATAATTTTTTAATGTTCATATTCCTCATCCCCACAGCACCACCGGGGTATTGTCATTTAAAAGTTGGTTTACGCCGTCGGCCAGGCAGTCCACCTGGTCATCGTGCGCGTGCTTCATATCCTGCCGAAACGCCACACACTCGGCTAAAAAGTCATCCATTCCTTCCTGCGGGACAAACACTTTGCCAGCCGCCACATATGGCACAATGTCCAGCACGCGGGAAAACTTATCCTTTTGGCGGGTAAGCGGTACAATCGGCAAAGCCTCACGCGCCAGTTCCTGTATCAGCCCCGTTCCGCTAACTTTATCCTCAATGTAAAACGCGCCCACCGTGCCAAACTGAATACGGATTTGTTGGTAAAACACCCGGGCTGTGGAAAGCAGTTCGGGCGCCTCAAATTTGCCCCGTACTTGCGCCAACAGGTAGGCGTTTCCCTGTATCAGTCCCCACGCTTGAAAAACGGTAAAATCGTTATTTTGGCCCGTTTTTTGCGCCGTATCGGCCACGATTATCACCCGCGTAGGCGGGGCGGGCAGTTCGCTATACCGTTTGAACCACACCAGTTTCAGCACATTGCCGCCTGCCACCGTTGGGCTTTGTTGGTAAAGTGCTTCCCAAGCCAAGGGCCCCAACATTTTCTTTTGCGCCTCTAAAAACGCCAAGGAGCGCAACTCGGGGAATAAGGCTTTTCCGTCGGGCGAAATAGCCGGATAACGAAACGAAAGCACGCCTTTTGTTTCCCGCTTTAAAATGCCGATTAAATCGTCCACGTGCCAGCGGCTGTGCACCACCACAATCATACTGGGCGTTTGGCGGCGGCTGACGATATCCGCCCGGAAACGATCTAAAATCTTATCCCGCATTGTTTGACTGTACGCCTCTTCCCGGTTGCGGTAGGGGTCGTCAATCAAAGACACGTGAGACGGGTGCCCAATATTTCCAGCCCCCATTAAGCGGAAATCCACCTGCCCGCCTGCCGAACCGTCCGGCGTTAGCAAAACAAGCGTTTGGATGTTCTCCGTCTGCCCGCCCCCAGTACGCGCCCCAAATATGGACAAATACCGCGGGGAGCGTAAAATCATCTTTACAGCAAGCGATGTTTCAAAGAGCAATTTATCACTGGCGGTGTAGTAGTTAAACCGTTTGTCGGGGTGTAACCCTACCAACCACGCCAAAAAATGCCGCATAAGGGTGGATTTGCCGTGCTGGACGGGTGCTTCCACCGTGGCGACGGGTAAGCCGCCATTTAAAAACTGCCAATATACTTGGTACTGCAAAAAATCGCAAAACGCTTTGACCCACCAGTTTGTTTTTTGTTCCACGCCGCTAACATATCGGTAGAACAGGTAAAAATCACTTTGCAGCGCCCGGCGCATCTTGCTTTGCAACATACTCGCGCTCCGCCATTATCTTTTTAAGGTCGCTTTCCGAAATTTTCTCGGTTTTAAGGGTCAAATCCACCTTGCTTTCTGCCGGGGACAACATTTCTACAAGTTTAATGGCCGCGTCCGCCTGCTTGCCGTTCATCCCGGCGGGATTCTTTTCTAGCAAATAGGTGCGCAGACGGCGCGCTAATGCTTCCATAGCCACAACCTTTTCGCCCGTTTTGGTAGAGATTACCTCTGCAAATACGTGCGCTAAATTGTCCTTTAAGCGGTTGCGTTCGTGCCATTTGTACAGGCCCGCGCTTTTGGCCGCGGGTGAAGGCTGATTGGTAGCCGAAAAACGGCACTCTTTGGGCGGCAATTTACCGTTTTTGCCCACACGCTCTTTTTTAGGCATAGGCACCCCCTTGCCGGAACTGGCACAAAGGGACCGCCCCTGTGCAAAATAAGGGTTTAAAAAAGGGTCGGATTTTATTTTTAGGGTGCAACGAAGCAGCCGAGGTAACGGAACTGTTGATTTTGTTCCATTGCCCCAAGCCGGAAAGGTTTATTTGGGAAAGATAATTTTTTGTCTGCACCCGGGAACTCCCGGGGACGACATCCGCTTCTAAACGCAAAAAGGAACGACCCCTTTTGGTTTAGGAGACGTTCCTTTTGTGGATAGCACTAATAGTATAACTAAAAAACTATGAGATTTCAAGGCCCGCTAGGTAATAGCGGGCATTTTTATGCCAGCTGGGCAAGGTTTACATTTTTGTATTAAGTAGAGACACTACCCGAACATTTAGGTTATATATGAGACGAAATATGTCTCCGAGGATGGGCAAACTCGTAAAACCGCTTGAAAGGAGATTCGTAAGTATGAAGTTTTTTAGACTCCCTGACGTTTGGGACGTTATAAATATCCTCAGCTTTGCCTATTATTTGGCAAAGTAAGCCAGAGGTTTGGGAGAGGGCTTTCGCTCTCTCCCGCTATAGTTTTATTTTGCCACGGGCTGCAAACTATACCCGACGGCGTCAAATAAACGCAATATGGTAGCCAGTTGCGGGGCACGGCCGCCGTTTTCCATACGGGCAATGCTGGACTGATTAATCCCCGTTTTGGCGGAAATTTGTGCTTGGGTCATTTTGGCCTTTTTACGCAGTTCTACAAAACGAGCAACCAACTCTGCCACTTCTTCATCCTCCCGCGGGGCATCCGGCCACGGAACACCATTTAAATAAACTTCTTCGGTGGCAAGGTCTATATCTTCGTTCCATACAATACCGTGTCCGCCGGCTTCTATCCGGGCAGATTCAAATAAATTTCGGTAGCGTAGCGCATTAAAAACAGGCCATTTAGAGGTAAGAGGCTCCAAATCGTACTTTTTGAATTCGCCCCCCTCAAACAATACGCCGATAACCATTCCGTCTAACGGATACACTTTACGCGCTTTTTTAAAGTCCATATTTGCCCCCTTACTTCTGCCCCTTATTCAAGGGGCGGAAGTTTGGTGATGTTTTGTGCGTTCCACATTTTTAAAAGTTCGTCTTTGTACTTTTCAGCCCACTCCATAACTAGTTTTTGAGCCTTATTTGGGAGGTCTCCCTCCGTCATCTTTAATGGGTCTAACTCAAACGTTCCGTTGTATTCCCCATAAATAGCGTGAAAATGGGGCGGATTGTGTTCACTAAAAAACATTTTAATCAGTATTCCGTAAAATCTTGTAATTTCGGGCATTCTCTTTTCCTCCTGTTCTATATTTATATTATATCCATTTGGTTATATTTTATCAAGTATAAAAAGGACCTAGAAAATATAGGTCCTCAAAAACATATTACAACACAAAAAACAGTTTACTTTCCGCAACATTTCTTATACTTTTTTCCACTACCACACGGACAAAGGTCATTTCGTCCAGGCTGAGCATCTTTAACTATTGGTCGCAAATATCCATCTTTACAAAAATCAATTTCGGCACACGATGGTAGCCTAAAAGAAAAGGTAGTTTTTCCGCCGTAATTGCTAACCGCAAAATCTCCCAGCCCAATAACATCCATACCAATCAACATATCACAATTTGCGGGAACACCGGACAATACTTTGATATCGCTAAGTTTTACTTTATTTGGAAGATACAAATTAACTTTATAAACATCAGCAATATGCGAACCACTTGGGGTACTTGCTGGAACTTTTTGAATTGGAAGCAAATGTAATTTTTTTGCAATACAAGGAGTGATCACACTAGCAGTTGCTCCAGTATCCCAAAGAGCAGTTCCTTCTGTTTTTTCTTCTGTATTGAACGCATTTTCTATCTGGACTTTACTTAACAGCACTCTACTCAGTTTAGGAGCTTGCCCAGTAAAACACAAACCGACAATTTTGCTCATAACATCTCCTGAAAAGCAAAACAAACATTTCCTTGGAAATGATGTATAGCTGCTTCAGAGTTGTCCATGCACTCTTGTACCAAAAAAGTGCCTAATTTTTCCGTTTTTAATGTTGTTTCTATAGCAATATTTTCATTATCATAAACACCGATTATCAGGCCTTGTTTAATAACCAGAAATTTATGTCCATATTGCTTATATAAAGCCGCCATATTTTTAGAAAAGAATTCATATTCTTTTTCCAACATAACAACCTCCAAAGACGACAAAACCCATTTACTTCTCTTAAGCAAACGGGATGAAAAACTTCCAATAATTCCACAAATGAACAATACTTCCTATATTTCTCTAAGTATATTATAGGGATTTTTTCAGAAATTGACAAGTTAGGAAAATAATTAGACAACTACAGAACAATAGAAAATAAAGAGGATATTTAGGCTTATCTTAATAATTTATCGTAGCAAATCTTGTTAGTAAAGTCAATATTTATCCCCCGGCATCACCCGGGGGAGTGCTTTCACATTTACCTGTTACAGGTTACCTCTTCCACTCGGCGGCAAGCGGCGTCAAAATACTTCTCGTTGATTTCAATGCCCGTGCCATACAGGCCCAGTTTTTCACACGCTACCAGCGTGGTGCCGGAGCCCATAAATACATCCAGCACATTGTCTTTTTTAGCCTCGCGGAGCAAAAATTCCAACAAGGCAACGGGCTTTTCGGCGGGGTGGTTCGGCTTGCGCGTTAAACGCGGTTCCTCTACAATGTCGCCCAAACAGCGGTTTTCCAACTTAAAGCCCGGTTGGGTAAACAGGGCTATCATTTCGTACATCGGCCGAAATCCGCGCATATTCGTGCCCAAATACTTTTTGTTCCACACCACGAGGCTTTCCATAGGCCACCCCAGCAGGCACGAGGCTTTTGTGAATGTGGCCACGCTCCGCCAGTTTAAAAAGGACAGGAGCGCCCCGTCTGCCGTTAGTTTCTGCCGCGCCTTGCCGATCCAGTTGGCATAAAATACGGCGGCGTTCATATAATCGCCCCACGGGTCTATTTTGCCCTTGCCGTCGCTTTTGGTGTTAATCATATACGGCGGGTCCGTAAGCACCAACCCATAGGCTCCGTCTTGGAGCAAATCCAGCAATTCAAGCGAATTGCCGCAATACAATGTTTGTTTTCCGATTACTTCTTTTCTCATTGACTATCTTCCTTGTGTGTTTATGTCTTGTCCGCCTGCCGGACGGGCAAAACTGGCCGCTTGTGGCGGCGGAAAACAGTCATAACCTCAAAATTTACCGAAATTGTATTTCAAAGAACTGGCTTTCATTGGGGCATTTAAAAAACTGATATACCTCGTTAGGCAAATCCCAGCCGCCAATCACGCGGATTTGCTCTATCCGGCGGGTAAGCGTGCGGTTAGTATAGCCCCGGTGGAATACGACCAAATCTCCGCGTTTTAAGCCGTTTAAGCGTTTGCGCCAGCCCTCCGTAAAGCGGCGGTATTCTGCGCTTTTCTCGCAGCAGGACACCTTGTCCCACCAATGGTAAGTAAGCGTCAAGTGTAAGGTTTTAGCCATTCTTACTCTCCGCGCGGCGGTTCCACGCTTCTATGGCATCTTTTTTGTAAAACTCGACTGGGCCAAAAAACAGGCATTTACTGCAAGATACGGCATAGCAACCCTTCGGCCTTAATTTGTGTATTTTAAGGAAAGATGCGCCACAAAACGGACACGGTTTAAGTTTATTTGGCATTTCTCGCTTCCTCCTCTGTGGCGTATAAATCTTCTAAAAGACAACATTTGCCATTTTCCAAAAAATAGACATCTTTTTCTATTATCGGAGAACTGACAAGTCTTTTTACTTTGGTCTGGCGCGCCGGGACGCTTCGTAAATTCTTAAACCATACCGTATCTCCTACTTTAAATCTCGGTTTTTCGCACATTTTACACACTCCTAAAATTCTTGCTATTTTCTTGCTATTGTTTCGCCGGAATCACGCGCATTTTACAAGCCGTGTTATTCGGGAACACAACGCTCGGCTCCCCGCCGCCAAGGTGGCACCGAGTAAGCCCGTTTATCGTTTTACACAGACTGCAATCTTTGCAAGTCTTTCGCTGTTTTTTCATAATCGCTCCAAATTCGCCGTTTAAATGCCGAGTATGGAATAACCCCTATCCACACACAAAACGCACACAAAGCCTGATTTTGTGGCCTTTCCGTCCGTTTTGAAATATACTTCCCCACAATGTTGGCATCGCTCAAAAGCGGGGTCCAGTTTTTCTGTTTCTTTCTTGCGCTTCATATTCGTACTCCGTGTAAAACTCCATTAGAATAATCCTCCCTTTGGTAGCGGTCCTTGCGTAGAGTCAAACTCTTTGCAAAACCGATACGCCCCGTGCAAGGCGCATTGACGGCATTTGTCCGAAAACTCCCGGTATTCGCCGCAATTTTGGCGGCCCTCTTCGTTCAGCCGTTCTTCCGGCGATAAACTGCGCGTCATCTGCCGCCCTCCCAAATAATCGGCATTTCGCTCATACGCGCCGCTTGCAGTTCCATTTCGGCCCCGCGGGACTGCGTAATGTCGCCAAACACATACACCACGTCGCTTTCCAACATCATCCGCAGGGCGCGTTTGAAATAAAACCCGTACGATTTATCCGTTCCGTGCGTTACGCTAATCTCGGCGGGATTTTTAACCGTATAACCCGCGGCGCGGAACGCTTCTGCCCGCAAATTGAACGATTCGCGGTTGTAATCCGGCAGGTCCGTCATCGGGCCGGATAAATACACCGTCTGCGTTTTGTCGATATTTCTCGTGTTTATTTTGAACATAAATCCTCCTAAAAAAGTTGATTCCGCCCCAGTTCCGCGTAATGAAACCACCGGCGCAAAGGTTCTTTTTCCAGAGCCCGCCGTAAGCCCTCAAACGAACACCCCGCGGGCAGTTTCACGTCCCGGCAGCAGAAGTCCGGCTTTGCCACCGGCCCCGTAAACAGCGTAATCAGCCGCCCTTTCTTTTCGCCTTCTTTGCAATAAATGCAGACCACGCTGTTTGCCGCGTGTACGTTGTGCCCGTTGCGGTCTTCCACAAAAACGGGGAAACTTACCCGTCCATATTCGCCGCACCGCGGGCAAAGCAGTCTGCCGGGCGTTTTGAACGCCGCGCCCATCGCCTCTTCGGCTCCGTTAAAATTAGCCACGTTTGTACTCCTTGCTTTCCACCTCTTGCCTGATGGAATTTATCTGACAGGCCAAATAGTACATCGAGTATGTGCCTTTGGCTTGCCGCACATAGTGCGCCACGCACGCTTTGGCCTGTTCCAAGTCCCGGCAGTTAGCCAAGACCGTTTCAAAATGAGGGAGGTCCATACGAACCGCCGCGTTTAAAATTTCGTTATTGTTTACTTTCTTTAAGCCTGGGTGGTCAGTGCCTTTCAGATAAAACAGCGCCAACTTTTCCAGGTCTGTTTGGGGATTTTGGAAATTAAGTTTTTTGTATATAAAAATATTCTTATTATTCTTAAAATCTAAATAGTGTACGGGTACCTTATGTATTTGTGCCGGTGCATTTTCTGCACCGCTTCGGTGCATTTTTTGCACCACCCCCGGTGCATTTTCTGCACCGTTCGGTGCATTTTTTGCACCGCTTGAACGGGCTTGATAAAGGCTCCAATTTGGTACGCTGATTTGCAAATTTGGTTTCCTTACAACGCTTACTGCGCTAACTTTTTCCAACTGTTTCAGCGCATCCAAAACTGTATGTTTGGAGCCGATTCCAAGCACTGCCTGCAACTCTGTCAAACTGGTTATAATCTGCCCGTTTTTATCCGCCAACAAAAGTAAATCAATAAAGAAACAGACGGTCGCACTGTTGAGTTTGCGTACGTGGGAATTTAAAAAACGCCGATGCAATTTGATATACCCAGTCTTCTGTATTTTCATTTCCAACCGTCCCCAAAATTCACTACGTTTTTTAGCCCCTCGGCCAAAATCTCGCACCCGTTCCGCTCACCCCAAACTTTGACGGTGCGCTTATCCACCACAAGGCAGTCGTCCATCCACCATTTCGCCTGCGTCAGCGCGTCCATCACCGCTTTTTCCAAGTTGTCTAAGTCTGCGCGGGTGGTTTTGTAAATCTCAAAATGCCGCGAAGCAGGGCGTTTGTAAGTAAAGCGGACACAGAGCCGCACCGCGCTTGAAAAGGGCTTTGCGGGCCGCTTTTTGGCGGCTTCACGCGCCACACTGTAAAAGAAGTCCGGATGCGTGGAATACATATATCCCTTTTCAAAATTGGCCCGGGGCCGGGCTTGCGGCTCCGGCCTCGCGGGCACATAAATGTACAGCTTCATTCTTCTTCCGGCTCGTTTTCCGCCGGTTCTGCGGGTTCATCTGCCGCGTGCGCTTCATCAAGGAGCGTCTCTGCCCCGTCTTGCATTTCTTCGGCCTGGGCCAAATCTTCCGATCCGTTTTCTTCGGCGGGAGTTTGCGGCTGTTCTTCGGCCTGGGCCAAATCTTCCGATCCGTTTTCTTCGGCGGGAGTTTGCGGCTGTTCTTCCTCCGGGAATAAAGGCCGCTGGCGTTCTTCCGCCGTCAAAAAACTAGTGCTGATGATTTCCCCAGTCTCCGGGTGCTTTACGATTTTTTTGCCCAGTTTATAGTTCACAAGCACGGGACATTCAAATTCCCGTTCTTCGTACCCCTCGGCGCGGAGTTTAAGGGCTTCTTTTTTCTCGGTGGTCGTACCTTTTAAAATCGCTTGGTAACTTTTGACTTTTTCGTCCATCTCAATTTCTTTCTCGGCCAAGTCCGCGATTTTTTCGTTTAGCACGTTGTTATCTTCTTCCGTGAACTCGTGAATCAAGCGGCGTTTTTCCAAGGCAAAGGGCTGCCAGCCCTCTTCTTCTGTCTGCGGGGCTTCGGTTTTTTGTTCCGTTTCCTCCAGAATTTCCCTCTCCGCCACGGGCGCGCCTTCTGGCACCACATTCGTTTCTTCCACTTTTTCAATGTCTTGCTCCGCCACCTGCACTTCGGCGGGAATATCTGTGGCTTTGATTTCTTCGGCTTGTACTTTTTTTCTCGTCATACTACGCTCCTTGGATGTCTTCCAGTTGGCCCGTCATAAATTTGTAGGCCAGGTACGTCGTCATCGTATCCATATAGCAATATGGAATGACCAGTTTGCTTTTGCCCTCGGCCGCCAGTTTCGGAGCGTCCGCCCCGCTGATTACCTCTTTGTACTGCGGGAGCCCAAACCGGCTTTGCACGGTTTTGAGTTTTACGAACAGCTGTCCGTTAAACTCGGTTGTATAGTTACGCAGATACTCGCGCATTACGTCAAAGTGCGGGTTCTGCCCGGGGATAAACAACGCGGGCATTTGCAGTTTGTGCCGGATGTAGGCGTTACGCATTTTGGGCAAATCAAACCCACGGCTGTTAAACCCGATAATTTCCGTAGTCGGGCAGGTGCGCTCCGCCAGCCACGCACGCAGGTCAATCAGCATTTCCTTTTCCGTTTTAAAGTTGCGGATTTCTCCGTCCAAATTCGGCATCGTCTTAACGGGGCACGGGTCGGGAATGCAACTCCACACTACGTTCCCCGCATCCGTTGCCGCCGCCAAACACATAATCGGCGCGCGGTCTAACAATGCGGCTTTATCCACGGCTTTTTGGTAGGCTTCAATTTTGGCGGCTTGGATGTCTTGCTCCGTCTTGGCTTTGGCCGGGATTTTGGCCTCCTGCGCTTTTTCGTTGATGTCGGCGGTCGCGGCATTGCCCGTTTCAATGTCAAAGCAAAAATGCTTTAACCCGTTGGTAAGGGCCATAAATTCAGAAAGAGGATTTGTTTCCTGTTTGCACATACTTACCACCTCTTCCCGTATCCGCCGCGGTTATACCCGCCGCCATAACCACCGCCGCGGTTCCCCCAGCCGTTATTATTGCCACCCCAACCGCCGTTATTCTTTTGGAACGCGCGGACTTGGAACCCTTGGTTTACCAGCGTCATAATAATGTTCGGGGCCTGTGCGAATGTTTCTGCCGGAAAGTTAAGATATAACGTTACCGTCATACCGCTGATTTCCTGTTCCACCGGCATGCTCCAACCCGTCAAAGCCGGAACGCCAAAACTCTGCGCCGCCGGAGCCATAGGCGCGGCGGACGGCATAGGAACAGCCGCCGGAGCCTGCATTTGCTTCATCTGTGCCATCGCACCTTGCAACGCTTGGGCGATAACAGCCTGCATATCTTGGTTTTGTTCAGCCATTGATTTTCTCTCCTTTTTGGGCCAAATAAAAATATTTTTTGAATGTTTCATAGTTGCGCTTGGCAATGAGCAATTTGGCCTCTGCCTCGCCCACCATTTTTTCCAGTTTTAATAACCCAGCTCCGGCATCAAAACTACCGCGCTCGGCATGGACGATTTGATTTTCTGCGTTTTCTTTGTTGATGTAGGCCATTTTTAATTCGATAGGGTAGCTATCATCTAAATAGCACACTACAATCGTTGGATTTCCCGTAAAATTAGCGAAGTCCACGATAACACCAGAAAGAGCCTTAGTTCTTTTTGGCGAACCATAAGAGTTTTCAGTTAATAAAAGAGTTACATTATCCCCAACACGATAAGTATCCACGTTCTGAATAGCCGCAGTACGCGCATCCAGTTCCATCTTTACGCCATTTACTTCAATAATTCTTTTAGTTTCCATATACATTCTCCTTTTCTTCTTATTTAAAACGTCCCGGACTCTAACTGTTTCCCCTCATAGCCGCCGGGCCGACTTTCAGCCCCAAAAGTACCACTCGCCATACTGCGGGTAGCACCTTGGGGCGGGCCGCTCCCTCACTCTGCCGGGTGTGCCAGTGTGTCCACGCCGTAAAGGGTTAAGCCGTACAAGTCTGTAAAGAACAACCGCGATATTTTGCCGTCGCGTTGGGCTTCCCGGATAACCGCCGGACTCGGGCTAATTTTTACGAGTTGCGCTCGTTCAAATCTATTTGGCCTTTTCGGGCCAGTTGGCCTCTATTTCTTGGCGGCATAACTGCACCATTAAAGCCGCCGCCTGAAAGGCTGTCGCACGCCCCTTGGCTACTGGGGCTATTTCCGGCCGCTCCATAAACTCGTAACGGTCAAAGTTCATTTGCTCCTCTAACCGCTTTTGCAAGTCGGAAAGTTTCTTAATTACTACACTTCTTTTGCTTACCATATCTTCTCCAAATGGTGCGCTGTAACGGGCGCACCCGGGTTGTACGCGCCGGGGCAATTTATCCCGGCCTTTCGCGCGGCCATCAATACAACCTAAAACTGCGCGTCAAATGCATTAACGGCCAATACAGCCATTAAAAATGCCGCCGCTTCACCCACCAGCAAAAGGGAAATAAGGCTCCACTCTTCCGGCGTGGTTAAGGTGTGGTAGAACTCTCTGATAATTTTCATACTAACGCCCCCAAATTCTTTTAATCCGTTCTTGCGCTTTAATTTGGCGTGCCGGGCGGCGGTTTCGCAGCCACTCCAAAAAGTTGGTTAAGTCTTTTTCAAACAATAGTGCGCCTGCGTGTTCAAAGCACGGGCACCCTTCTTTGACGTATTGGAGCATTTGCTTTTGACTTAAATGGCTTCCCTTTGTGCGCCCGGGGATTTTTTCGCAAATGCCCCAAATGGTGTAAAAACTTACACCGCCGATGTTTTTTTCTTTTGGTAATCTTTGCCAGTCAGCAGTTCTCATTCTTAACTCCCAAATTTCCTTTCTAGTTGGTCAAATTTGCTAAAATAAAACCGATAGGATAAATGCCCCTCGCAAAGGCTCCTATCGGTTTTTCATATAAGCCGGGATTTTTGTTTCCCGTTGGTTCCTCGTGGTACCGAGGCCCAAATCGGTTTTTGCTTATATGAAGTATGCGAGAATTTCGTAAAAGCGAAATTTTATTTACTAAAAACAGAATAATTTATTATTTCGTTTCTGTCAAGTATTTTTTCGCATTTACTCTTTTTTACTTCGGAAAAATAAAAAAGGATAAATATGAAAAAAAGAAATAAACTCGGGCTTCAAATTCTTATGGCCCGCCGGATGGCCGGGTTAAGCCAAGAAGAATTAGCCCAACAATTAAATTGCACAAACCGCACTATTCAAATTTGGGAGCGCGGAGATGTGGAACCGTCGCTCAAAAAAATTAGTGCGTTAGCAAAAGTTTTGGGTAAGGATATTGCCTTCTTCCTGCCGCCGGATGTTTCTGGCGATGTGGAAAAAATTGAACTTTTCCTACCCGTGGATATTGCGGAAAAAATCCGCAAGTCCGCTAAAAAAGAGCATTTGTCCGAGTCGGACTTTATCCGCCAAATCTTAGAGACTTGGCACGAAAAAAAGAAATAAAACCGATGTCTAACAAAAACATACTCTTGGCCGGAGTTGTTGGCTTTCCTGCGTGGCAGGCTTGCCCAATGCTGTTAGATACTCGGTTTATGCTATCCACAAAAGGGGATATCGTCCCCTTTTGCAAAATTTTTCTGTTTGTGGATAGCACCTGTTGCCAACAGGATTTTTTTGTTTATGCGTTCAGGTGTTCACTCACCCGCCGCATTTTTAAAGGTCTTTTATTTGGGCCGCTGAGATTTGAGCAAAAACAAACTCAATTTCTTCGGCGGTCAGTTCAGGCACCCTCAAAAAGTGGTTGCCTGTAAGGAACTGAACATAGAGGATTTTTTCCTCCGCGTTCCGATGTATTTCCGCTACATCTTGCAGATTAATAGCGCAAATATACGTTCCTTTTTTCTTAACTAGGATAAACACTGGAGCACCTCCAAATGAACAACGAGCCAACTCTTACCTCTTTGCAAGATTTCGTCCAAACTGCGTTGAACCAAATCGGCAAAGCCTTGGAAGGTAAAGAGGTAAAGGATTTTTTTATTCCCGTTACCTTTGAGTTAGGCATCGTCGCCGTACATAACAAAGTTGCCAAAACGGAGGGCGGTGTTAGCCTAGGCGTAGCGTCCGTATTAAGATTAGGTTCTGGTGGAAAATCTGCCACCAAGGAAAATCAAACAGAATATAACCGTATTTCGTTTACTGTTCCCTTGGTTTTAGACCCACAAAAAACCAAAATTGAATCGGGCACTAGCACGTTATAAAAGACCAATTTTGTATCAGGCTTGCGCCTTGTCTTAAATATCTTAATAAGATTTGTAAGATATGTCAAGGGGTATTTTGCATTGCCCATTTTTTACGACGAGGAAAATATAAAATGACTGAATTAGAAAAATTGTTACAAAAGTGGAATAATGGCGTTTTAAGAGGCGCAAAAATAAGATTAGCAAGAGAATTAAATGTAGATGATAGCACGGTTTCAGCGTGGGTCGCTGGTCGTGCAAAACCGCAAGCCGATAAGATTGAAAAAATTTCAAAACTGTTTGGGGTTTCTGAAAAAACAGTTAAAAACGCCTTTTTCATTGAGGATAAAGAATTTTCTAGGTCTATACGCGCCATTCCGCTAACGGACAAGAACACCATTTCATTACCCATTTTGGCCGACGTACCGGCTGGCCTGCCGGACTTTTCGGAAGCCGACGTAGAAACCTTCTGGGACATCCCCCGCTGGGTATTCCCGGGCGCAGATTTTGTAGTAAAGTGTAACGGCGATAGTTTAGAGCCAAAACTTCACTTAGGCGACTACTGTGTCATTCGCAAAACAACGGAACCTATACAAGGCCGCGCTATGGTTGTAAAAACCGAGCACGGCGTGTGTATGAAGGTTATCAATAAATTATCGGACGGCCACATCCAACTTTGTTCCACTAATCCCAAGTATAGGCCCTTTGTGCCGCAGGAACTGACCATTGTGGGCCTGATCATTGGCCATTGGCGTCGCGACGATAAAGAAAACTGGAATACTCCGGAGGAGCATTAAAATGAAAAAACTTTTATTTTTCGTTCTTGCAATCTCACTATACGGTTGTGGGGTAAGTATTAACCATAATATTGCAACCATTAACGGAAAAACTTATTTGGTAGAAACAAAAAATTATACAGACGGGTTTGGTTCTATTTGGAGTAAAGAGCCGACCTTCCGTGAAATCACGGATGCCGACCTAGCGCAACGTGAAAAAGTGGTGTGTCCTCCTGCAAAAGCAGAATTGGCGCGTCTGGCGGCGGAATGCAATGTCCAATCTGCAAAAGCACAATCCCGCCCGAATTATAAAAAACTATACAAATGCGTTGTTGAGAAATTAGCAGCATTGGATGAGTCTGAAAATTGACCAATTTGGGCTTAAATCTTATGTAACCGTTATGTAATTAAAAGGGTTTTATTTCGCATAATTAATCTTAATTTCCCTATACAAACCTAAAAAAGAGTTTATGTAACTGTTATGTAATTGATGGGGGTAAAAAATAAAAATGCGCCTATTTTTAACCGCATTTATTTGCTTGTTAGCAACGCCCTTGTGCCTTGCACAACAGGTAAAATCACAAAACTTTAATAAAGTGTCGTTGGCCTCTGTGTATGACGGCGACACTTTTAAAGTTTATTTGGCTTGTAAATACCCCATATTTTGCAAGGCAATCCCCGTGCGCGTGCGCGGCGTGGACTGCCCGGAAATGCGTGGCGGCACGCCGGAAACAAAAGCCGCCGCAAAGGCCGCCAAAGCGTTCACCAAGCAGTTTTTGCGTGGCGGCAAGATACTCCTGCGCAACTGCGGCCGGGACAAGTATTTCCGCCTGTTATGTGAAGTTAAGGTCAACGGTGCAGACTTGGGGACGGCTCTTTTGGAGCACGGCCACGCCGTGCCGTATGACGGCGGAACGAAAGAATAATAATTTTTAGGTCATTTTACCCCCCTTGACAAAACGTATCATATAAGATACACTATTAATATGAAAAGAGAACAAACGGTATTATTTTCCAAGTGGTTTAATAAACTGTGCGCCACGGTGCAGGATAAGATAGCCGATTATATAGACCGCGTTCTTTGTGGGAACACCTCCAACTGCAAATCTGTTGGGCAAGGGGTCTATGAAATCAAAATAAACTATCAAAAAGGCTACCGCGTCTATTACACCATTTTCCAAGGAAAAACTGTTTTACTCTTACTGTGTGGTGGGCATAAAGGCACCCAAAAAGCCGATATTCAGCAAGCCCACGAAATTAAGGCATACTTGGAGAGTAAATATGGAAAATAAAGATTTTGAACTGGCAAAAGAGGATTTTGATACCTCCTATGCCAAGATATTAAAAGAAAATCCTAAACGCCGCGAAGCGTTCAAAAAACGCATTATTGCGGACTACAACCGCACCCACAATCTGCCGGTATTTTTAATGAATCTGCGCATTTTGGCAATGTCCGGCAATGTGGCGGAACTGTCCCGCAAAACGGCAATTAAGCGTCCGAATGTATATCGTCTGCTTAAAAAGGACGCGAACCCCGGTTTTGCCACACTCATAGGCTTAACAGAAAACTTGGGGATAAATTTTCAGTTTACGGCAAAATAATTCAGCCCCGCTTCGGCGGGGTTTTTAATCTATGGCAAAATTACCGTCAGTATATAAACGCGCAGGCTCGCCCTTGTATTGGGGAAGCCTAATGATAAACGGCACGCGCAAACAGTACGCCTTATGCGAAAATAAGGCGGCGGCCCAACGTATGCTGGCTGAAATAAAAGCCGCACAAAAGGCCCGCTCCAAATATGGTGCAACTCCGATTCTGTCTTTTACAGACAGGTATCTGAAATGGGCACAAGCCAACAAAGCAAAGCAAACCGTAGCCCGTGATAAAATTTCCCTAGAATATCTGCAAGAATTTATTCATATCAAAGATTTAATGGATATTACGCCCGCGTTACTGGATGATTTTAAAACTTGGTTGAAGAATCGTACGGAAAAAGTACGCCCGAAAGACAAAAAGAAACACCCGCGCGCTCGGGGCGTTTTGGGACTTCATGGGATAAATCGCACAATACAAAGTATCAAAGTTATTATGCGGAAAGCCGAAGCCTGGGGGTTGGTTAAGCCTCAAAATTGGAGCAGTATTAGCAAATTTAAAACGCCCAAAGGCCGTGTTGAATTCTTTGAGGCGGAGGAAATCTCTCAAATTCTCTCTTATGTTCGTGCCTCCGCTGCAGAATATCCACCCGGAAAAACTCCACCTTGGGAAACTGTAGTTCTGTTAGGAGCGCGCGCTGGACTCCGCAGGGCAGAAATACATAATCTTATGTGGAAAGACATTGATTTCCAAAAGGGAATATTATCTGTGACGCCTAAAAAAGATTGGACCCCAAAAGACTATGAATCCCGGGACATTCCCTTATCAGAAGATTTAAAGAAACATTTACAGCATTTGCCGCATAAAGGCCCTTATGTAATTTATGACCGTTATGGAGCAAGACTTTCCTTGGATAGTTATACGACCTATTTCCGTGATAAAATTGTTAAAAAATGCGGACTTGCGGGGAATATTCACAAATTACGTCATACTTTTGCCAGCCATCTTGTTCAAAACGGCGTGGATTTATATACAGTTTCTAAACTTTTGGGGCATAGTTCTATAAAAACTACCGAGATATACGCCCACTTGTCGCCAGTAACATTGGCCGGGGCCATAGAAAAACTTCCCAAAGTGTAGTAAAAAATGTAGTAAAAAAACAAACAATTTCGCTTATTGAACAGGAATAACAGAGGAACCGTAAAAGCAATTTTATATAGTGAAAAAGACGAAATTTACGACATTTCCTATACAAAATAAAACACATTCCTCGTATCCCGCCGGGCGCAAATTTAAAAGCCTCGCTACTGCGGGGCGTTTTTATTGAAGCCCGGAGCAGGCAAACTGCTTTGCCTGGGGCGGGAGGCTAGGCAAACAATAAAGGATATTTGCTCTATTGCGTTTGTTTCATTTTGCCAATTTCTGCGCGGCAAAAAAGTGCTGGCAACACCGTTGTGTTGGTAAACTTTTTAACAAAGCAGGAGTGGCAAAATGGACAAACCCTACGGGCCGCTGGATTTTCGTTCATAACTTCCTTTTTTTATCCCTAGGTGGCACAACCATCCAGGGATAAAATAAAGTTCCTTCTAAACAGAAACTCCAAGCGGCGCAAAGGCAAATAGCCTTTATTGCTTGCCTTGGACCGGAGCGATGTTTTTGTTTGAGGGTGGAGCCCGAAAGGCAAAAACCGCGAGGTCCGGCCCGGAGGATTTTTACGTCAGTAAAAATACCGTAGGGGACCACGCCGGGCGCAAATTTAAAGGCCTCGCTACTGCGGGGCTTTTTTATTGAAGCCCGGAGCAGGCAAACTGCTTTGCCTGGGGCGGGAGGCTAGGCAAGCCGTATATGCCACCGCCACGCTTCCCCCTCAAATTGATATAATACACATATGGGAATAGAAGAAATTGAGCAGAAGGATTATTTTTCTATCGGCGACGTAAAACGTATTACGGGCGTGCCGGAATATTCCGTGCGCTACTGGGAAGCCGAGTTCGGCCTCATCCGCCCAATTCGCTTGGAAAGCGGACACCGCCGCTACACCAAGGAAGATGTTTACACTATTCTCAAAATTAAGGATTTAATTTATAAGCACAAATTGACGCTGGAAGGCGCAAAAAAACAACTATCCAAGTATCAGTTTCCGTCGGCAAATAAGGCCGAAAAAGCCCGTAGTGATGTGAAACTTCTGACGGAAATAAAAGAAACACTGGAAGAATTGTTAAAATAATGATAAAATATTTAGGTAGTCAGAAAAAGACTATTTTACGGGGAGTGGCTCAGAGGTAGAGCGCTCGCTTGGGGTGCGAGAGATCGCGGGTTCGATTCCCGCCTTCCCGACCATTTAAAACTTATTTACGGGGCGTAGCGCAGATGGTAGCGCGCACGGTTCGGGACCGTGAGGTCGTGGGTTCGAATCCCGCCGCCCCGACCATTTAGAAAGCCGCTTATAACTAAGCGGCTTTTTTGTTTTATACTTTTCCCCGGCAAAACTTCTGTTTTCTCTCCCAAAAGGAACATTTTTTAATGATATAATAAATATACTTAAAAGCAATTTGAATAGATATAGGAGCCGATTATGCCCGATAACGAAGTACAAACAATACGAGATTTTATTCTATATCAGTACGCTAAAATAATTGCTAAATCTGCGTTAAAACATAAAGACGGCGTTCAAGCAAAAAAAGCCTCTTATGGGTTTATAAAAAAGACCTTTCGTCAATTAAGAGATAATGAAAAAACTTGGTCTGATATTTTGCGGGAAGATTGGCAACTGGTTAATAGTGATAAGAAGTGTATTTATTGCGGCAGTACGGAAAACTTGTCCCAAGAGCATATTATCCCCAAAACATTGTTAGTAAATGAACGCTGTCCCCATTGCGACCATATACAAGGGATTCACAATTTAATATGGGCTTGCAAAAGTTGCAATAGTGCAAAGGGGCAAAAAGGGCTCTATACTTTTTTCTGCCAACAACCTCAGACCAAGCACCCAGCGGATTTTCTTCCTCCGCTATTGGAGAAAAAATACCTAAAAATCATTTATTTATGCCACCAATGCGCAGGGACATTAAACGATCCTCTTACGAATAGAGATGTTTGTGAAATAGACAGCGTTGTTAAAAATTTTGCAACAAAAACACATCTTAATTAGTAATATTTGTTTATAAGTTGTTTTAAATAATTTTTGAGGTAGAGTAAAATATGAAGATTGCGGTTGCTGGGATGGGGTATGTGGGGCTTTCGCTTGCTACGCTGCTTGCACAACGCCACGAAGTGGCGGCCATAGATATTATGCCCCAAAAGGTGGATTTAATTAATCATAAAAAGTCCCCCATTGCAGATAAGGAAATAGAAGAATTTTTGGCCGCAAAGCCGCTTCATTTATCCGCTACCTTGGACCCGCAAACCGCCTATACAAACGCGGATTTCGTCATCATCGCCACGCCCACCAATTACGACCCACAGCAAAACTATTTTAATACTTCCGCGGTGGAGGACGTAATCCAACTGGTCAAAAAATATAACCCCTCCGCTACCGTGGTTATCAAATCCACCATCCCGCTGGGTTATACGCGCCAAATCCGCGAAAAAATGGGATTAAAAAATATTTTATTCAGCCCGGAATTTTTGCGCGAAGGCCAAGCGCTGTACGACAACTTATACCCTTCCCGCATTGTGGTAGGAACGGACCTTACGGACGAATTTTTAACCAAACAAGCGGAAGTATTTGCGGATTTACTCAAACAAAGCGCCCTCAAACCTAATATCAAAACTTTAATTATGGGCTACACGGAAGCCGAGGCCGTGAAACTATTTTCAAACACCTATTTGGCCTTGCGCGTGGGTTATTTTAACGAATTGGACACCTATGCCGAACTTAACGGGCTCAATAGCCGACAGATTATTGAGGCCGTCTGCCTGGACCCGCGTATCGGCGACTCCTATAATAACCCTTCTTTTGGTTACGGCGGCTATTGCCTGCCCAAAGATTCCAAACAACTGCTGGCAAATTACCAAGATGTACCGCAAAATATTATTTCCGCCATTGTAGGCGCCAACCGCACGCGCAAAGATTTTATCGCCGGACGTATCCTCCAAAAAGCAGGGATTACACCAAACACAGTAATCGGCGTATATCGTTTGACGATGAAATCGGGGAGTGATAATTTTAGGCAGAGCGCCATACAGGGTATTATAAAGCGCTTGCAAGCCAAAAAAGTGGCTCTGATTATTTACGAACCGTCCTTGGAAAACGGCTCGTCCTTCCACGGGTGCGAAGTGGTAAACAATTTATCCGACTTTAAACGCCGTTCCTCGCTGATTATTGCCAACCGTTACGAAAGCGCCTTAGACGATGTGCAAGACAAGGTCTATACGCGCGATTTATTCAAAAGAGATTAATCCTTACAAACTGCGGATAGCCCAGGGTTTGGGATAGAGATTATTTGCGCGGTCGCCCAAGTTTTTTACAAAGCCAAGCGGGTGGCCCTGATACGTTACCAGCACAAAGCCGCGCGACGTGCCCGCGGGCAAAACGAGGGCTTCCCGGTGCAGGTAGCGCAAGGCCGCTTCCAACGGCAATTCCGCACGTGGAAAATCCGTTTCCTTCGTGACAAGCGAAAGCGCCTGCGCAATAGACGGGATTTGCTCCCGGCCTTTCATCTCAGGCTTGGGCTGGCCGTCGGAAAGCAAGTGCAAAAGCGGGTATTTTTTAACTTGCGTGCGCAGAGAAGTGGGCAAAGTTGCAAAAGCCCGATTTCCTCCCGTTTTGCGAAGCACCGCCATAAAGAGCCCCTCGCTGCGGGTTGTGCCCGGGATAAAGCGGTACACGGGCTGCTCCCACCCTGCCAACAGGCTGCCCGTAATCTGCCACTCGGGCCACACGGGCACAGGTAAGATTTCCGCCCCCAATTCGGTGGCCAGCCAGCGGATGTTTTCCTCGTTTTCGTGCGTGTTAAAGGTACACGTGCTGTAAATCAGCAGGCCGCCATCTTTGAGGCAAGGCCAAATATCGCGCAAAATCTGCCGTTGGCGTTCGGCGCAAAAATGCACATTTTGCGGGCTCCACTCTTTTATGGCGCCCTCATCACGACGGAAAAGTCCCTCGCCCGAACACGGCACATCGGCCAAAATCACATCAAAAATAAGGTCCGTTTTCGCAAAATCTTTGGGCGCATTGTGCGTAACCAAGGCGTCCGGGTGGCCTTGTTTAAGGATATTTTCCAAAAGGATATTGGCGCGGCGGCGGTCAATTTCGTTGCTGACCAGCACGGAACCCTCAGGCAGGGCGGCGCGCATCAGGGTAGATTTTCCCCCCGGCGCGGCGCATAAATCAAGCGCGCTGACAGG